>NZ_APGP01000030.1:0-218313 GCF_000404025.1 Caldicellulosiruptor sp. F32 | reverse complement strand
ATTTTTAATAAGTGTGTTAAATGTTTAACAATTCTCATATTCTACTTAACCATCTTTACATATGGTAGCATATAAAAAATTCCTGTGTATGAGAATTCAATTTAATTCCAAGTTATTAAATCGAGAAATGGTTGTTACTAAGAATATAAGAGTTAAAAAAACGGTAATTAACATTGCTATTTTTGCATCTTGTAAATCAACACTGTTTGTAAGCAAAATTAAATTATATGGACTGAACTTCTTAAGTTTTTCAAACTGAGAGAGTAGAGCAGTAGAAAAAGAGGCTGCACATGCCAAAATTCCAGCTGAGATATTTTTCTTTGTAAAGCTGCTGAAAAGTAGTGTAATCGAAATCACAAACAGGTAATAAATACACAAAAGAAAATAAACAAGAATTGTATCGGAGATAGCAATTTTTTGTCCTTCAAAAAGAAGATTAGCGTAATATCGGTTGAGGAATAAGCCTACAAACAAGAAAAAGCAAACTGCAACTAAAAAATGTAGAAACTTTGCCATAACAATTTGAGATTTACTTGCACCTTTTGTGAGAGGAAAAACTATTTTTTGAGAATATATTTCCTCATTTATACTGCCTGCAGCAGTGAATATTACAAATAGCGTACCAATTTGAAAAAGATCTTTGACATAATTTGCCAATGCATCTTTAGTCTTAAACTCAAATAGCTGGTGTATTAAATTGGCAGGAATCTTGTTACTAACAAAAGTTGGAAGAAGTTTTAACATTATTGGATCTAAAATAGAGAACAATATTATACCTGTTGAAAGAGCAATGTATTTATACTGTCTTATCCCTTCAATGAATTCTTTTTTAAAATATGCTTTAAATGTCGTCACTTTTTTCTACCACCCTTATGAAGATATCTTCCAGCGAGGGCTTTTTTAAATAAAAGGATAAGATGGGCTTATCTATCTGTGCCAGTACTTTTATCAATTCTCTTTTTGCAATTTCAACATTGTTAACATAAATTGAGACTTTCCCGTAGTTGTCAATATCGATTTTTCGAATATAAGGAAACTGAGAGAATTTTTCTTCCAACTTGTTAGGAATACCTTCAAACTCAACACAAAAAACAGGTTGAATATATTGTTTTTGAAGGTTTTCTAAACTGTCACTGACAATTATTTTACCTTCATGCAATATTGTTACGTAGTCGCAAATTCTTTCAACATCGTTTAATATGTGTGTTGAAAAAAATACTGTAATTCCTTCTTCTTTCAAGGATCTTATATGTTCCAAAACTTCAGCTCTTCCTTCGGGGTCTAAAGAAGCGGTTGGTTCATCAAGAAGCAATAGTTTAGGCTTATTAAATATTGCGACAGCTATTCCAAGTCTCTGAAGCATTCCGCCTGAAAAAGTTGAGATTTTTCTTTTAGAAACGCTTGAAAGTTTTACAATCTCAAGGACTTTTTCAGTCCTCTTTTTAATAGTTCTACTTTCAAAATTGCAAATTTGTCCTATTAAGCTTAAATACTCAACTGGTGTGAGATAACCATAGAATACAGGGGTTTGAGGAAGGTATCCAATTTGTTTCACTATTACATTTTTGTTTGTCTTATAATCAAGATTCTCAAATAATATTGTGCCTTCATCAAAACTAATTAGTCCAGAGAGAATTTTCATTGTGGTTGTCTTACCTGCTCCATTTGGTCCAAGAAAACCATGGACAGTTGCAGGTTTTACTTCAAATGATATGCCTTTTAAAACTTTTACTTTTCCAAAGCTTTTGTGAAGATTTATCACTTTCAGCAAACTAATCACGCTCTCTTCCAAGTAACAAGTAAACTATAGGACCCACAAAGTTGAAAATAATTATTATTAGCGCCCACGTCCATTTTGGGAGATATTTTACTTTGTCATTTTTCAACTTAACAAGACAGAAAATCATAAGAACAAACTGCAGTACAATTACAGGTGTAAGCAATTTTAGCATTTCTTCTATATCCATATTTCCGAGCATCCCGAAACACTCCTTTTCAGTAAGTTGTTTTATTTTTATCTTTTAGAATTACCCTTGTGATAAGAAGATATATTATAAGACTGCTAGGAAAATTTAAAAGTCCAAATAAACCCCAGAGAAAATAGTATTTTTCGCCTCTGTTTTTAGCATCAAAGAATATATATACAGCCTGAGCCATCAATAAGAAGAATAAAATTATCAAAAGACCCATTGGTATTTTTTCATCAGAAAACTGCTGGACTAAAAAAAGCAAAAAGCTCAAGCAAATAGTAGCTGTAATGAGAAAAAATACAAATGTTTTATTAATCTTCATGTTCTCACACCTTTCTTCTTAGATATCAATGATGCAGGGATCAAAATCCATGGCAACAGCGTTTCGAAAAGTATCTGAAGCCTTATGAAAAATCCAAAACCATTGATGTTAATTAACAAAATATAAACGGAAAAAATAAGAAAACTCAAAAGCAAAAATAGTAGAAGATTAACCTTTTCCTGCTTTTTTACTTTTGCTTCTATTGCATCTTCAATGACTTTCTGGATATCTATCTTCACCAAAGGAAGTTTATTCATAGGCTCAAGTTTGTTTTTTAAAAGTTTCAACTTTTTTTCAAGCAAAGTATTATCGCAATCTATTTTTTCTGAAACTTTATTCTCTATTTCTTCATAGTATTTATCAATAATTAAATCTTGAATTTTTTCACTCTTTTTTGTTTTCACTTTCCAGCACTCCTTTCTTTTCAAGCTCTTTTACCAGAAACTTTATAGCAAAATGGAGCCTTGACCTTACTGTCCCGACAGGACAGTTTAAAATTTTGGCAATTTCTTTGTATTTATACCCATAAAAATGTTTTAAAATAAAAACAGCTCTGAGTTTATAATCAAGAGACAAAATAGCTTTGCAAATGTCCTTGTATTCACTATTTGATATGGCAGCATGTTCTGCGTCCTGCATGTAATCTTTATATGATCCATCCAAGTAGGTATATCTTTTATTTTTTCTCAAAAAGCTTTTATATACGTTTATAGAGATTTTTATAAGCCATGTCGAAAACTTTACATCTGGTGAGAACTTATCTATGTTTATGATAGCTTTTAAAAGAGTTTCCTGTACAACATCCTGGGCAAGATGATAGTCTGTAGTCATCTTTATCACAAAACCAGAAAGAATATTTAGATTATTTTCAATAAGCTTGCAGAGAGCCTCTTTATTTCCTTTTTTTGCCTCATCTATTAATCTTTTTTCATCCACTACCTATCACTCCTGCTGCAAATTAAACGCTCTGAAATATAAAAAAGTTCAAGGTGATTTGGATTACAAAAATATTAAAAAATCTTGTAAATTTGCTTATTAGTATTGATACCCCTTTTTTACTGGGGTATGATTATAATTAGAAGGATAAACATTATGTAAAGGATGAACGAGGATGCTCAGGAAAATAATAGCAAAAGCCCTGATATTACTTATAATTTCATTAATAATAGCCCTTATTATCGAAAGCTTGTTTATGGCAGCAAGCGCTAAAAATTTAAACAAGTTGCCGGCTTCAGTTCAAAAAGCTTCAAAATCTGCAAAGCAAAATATCCAGAGAGAATTGGTTTTCCAGCAACAGGTTGATTTGAATTCAGATGCGCAGGTGGATACAATAAGCGTTTGGCTGGATAAAAACCAGAAAAAGTATGTACTGAGTGTAAACAGTAGCCTTTATCAACCAAAAGAAAATATTTTACAGGTATTTGTACCTGAAATAGTAGACATAGATAGCAGTGATCAATACAAAGAAATTCTGTTTCATTATAGTTCAAACAAGGGTGAAAAGTATGTGATTTTAGATTATAGAGGTAAAGCGCTTAAAGAACTTCTTAGCTCAAATTCAAAACCGCTCATTTTTGGAAATAAGGAAGTTATCGTTGAAGTGAATATGGACTTTTGGATAAAAAAAGAAAAATATGTCTTAAACCAGACACTTTCTGGTGTACGGACCTTAAAACTTTCTCCACAGGAGTTATACAATGTTGGTGTTTTTGCATATGTTAAAAAACCCTTTGTTTTATACTCTTACAGAGACCAAAAAAGCAAATTAACAATTACAAGGAAAGGAGAAAAGATAGAAATAGTAAGTTGCGACACTTCTAATTGGTTTAAAGACCAATCGAAGAAGAACAATAAGCTTTATGATTGGTACCTTATAAAAACAGAAAAAGGCTTACAGGGATGGGCAATGCTTAAAGATTTTATGAACTGCATTGAGATTATAAAGACTCAGGAGAAAGTGGGAAAGTAAAATATTTTTAAAAGGCCATTCGATTGTAAGAATGGTCTTTTTATTTTTTCAATGTAAAGATTTTATGGTATAATAAATACAAACTTTCACACCACACAGCTTATTAAAAAGGAAAGGTATATTAAAATGAAAAATATTGTCCTAACAGGCTTTATGGGAAGTGGCAAGACAACTATAGGGAGATTAGTTGCAGAAAAATTGAATATTGATCTTGTTGACACCGACTCTGAGATAATAAAAGAGTTTAAGTTGACAATTGACCAGATATTCGAAATACATGGTGAGAAAAAATTTAGAGAATGCGAAAAAAGAGTTATTGAAAGAGTTTCAAAGCTTGAAAACGTTGTTATATCAACAGGTGGAGGAGTTGTTTTAGATCCTGAAAATGTAAATCTTTTAAGAAAAAATGGAGTCATTTATTTTTTGTATGCATCTCCTGAAAATATTCTAAAAAGATTAAAAGACGATAACACAAGACCGCTTCTGAAAAACGGTGACAAACTTAGCAACATTATAAGACTTATGAACATAAGAATGCCGTTTTATAAGAACTGTGATTTTGAGATAAACACAGATATCCTAAGTCCTGATCTTGTAGCTGAGAAGATAATTTCAATCCATATGGCAAAGGAGAGTTGGAAATGACAAGGTTTGGGCCTGCAGGTAACTCCCAGAGCTTTTACGATGCAGGATACAAGTCCAGTGTTGAAGCACCAAAGTGGCTTCATTCTATAGGGCTTTCAGCATATGAATACCAGTGCAACAAAGGTGTAAATATTTCAAAGGAAAAGGCAAGACAAATAGGAGATGAAGCTAAAAAGTATGATATACTTGTGTCAATCCATGCTCCGTATTATATAAACTTTGGCAGTCAAGAGGAAGAGAAATTGCAAAAGTCCAAGGAATATATTTATGAGTGCATAGAGGTCGCAAAAGAAATGAAAGCAGAGAGGATTGTATTTCATCCTGGGTCTTGTGCAAAGGTTGACAGAAAACTTGCTTTTGAGACAGCCAAAAAAGCTATACTTGAGGTTGTAAATGTAGTCAAGGAAATGAAAGCAGAAGGAATTTTTTTATGTCCAGAGACAATGGGAAAGAAAAATAATCTTGGAAGTGTTGATGAAATAATAGAGATATGCAAAATAGACGAGATTCTTCTACCAACAATTGATTTTGGACACATTAATGCATTCACTGGTGGGGGGTTAAAAACCAGAGAGGATTTTGAAAATCTTTTAAAAAAATTCATAAACCAGCTTGGATACGAGAGAATGAGAAGATTTCACAGTCACTTTAGCAGAATTGAATATACATCCCAAGGAGAAAAAAAACATTGGAATTATGAGGACAAACAATATGAGCCGGACTTTGAGCCACTGGCAGAGGCTCTTGTTGAGCTAAAGCTTGAACCTGTCATCATCTGTGAATCAAAGGATTATATGAGTGAAGACGCACTTGTGCTAAAGAAAATTTACCATGAAATATTAGAAAAAAGGATGTGAGGTACAGGGTGAAGAAGATTCTAGTGATAAATGGGCCAAATCTAAACCTTTTAGGTATCAGAGAAAAAAATATATATGGTAACACAAACTATGATGAGCTTTTGGAGATGATATCAAAAAAGGCAATAGAGCTTAATCTAAATATACTCTTTTTTCAGTCAAATCATGAGGGTGAGATTGTAGATAGAATCCACAAAGCTCTTGATGAAAATATAGATGGAATAATTATCAATCCAGGTGCTTACACCCATTACAGTTATGCCATTCACGATGCAATAAAAGCTGTAAATATTCCAACAATTGAAGTGCATATTTCCAACATCTTTGCAAGAGAAGAGTTTAGAAAAAGAAGTGTAATTGCACCAGCATGTGTAGGACAAATCTCTGGTTTTGGTATAAAAAGCTATATAATTGCACTTTACGCATTAAAGGAGATTTTAGTTTGATCTAAAAAAAGTTACAAAAGTGAGGGATATTATAAATGACTGACAAGAGAATTGAGAAGGTTTTTGCAAGGGATGAAAAAATAGAGGCGGTATTTATCACAAAAAAAGAAAATGTGAGATATCTTAGCAATTTTAAAGGAGATGAGAGTTTTTTACTTCTCACCAGAGATAAAAAGAAATACCTACTTACAGATTTTAGATACGTTGAACAAGCAAAAAAAGAGGTAAGTGAATTTGAGATTATCGACTATAAGGGAAAGCTTTATGAAGCCATTTTGGATATTCTTTCTCAGAATCATATAGATTCACTTTATTTTGAAGGATACAACCTTACTTTTTCAACATTTTCTGATATGAAAGAGAAGATAGGGGATAGAATTTATCCTCTTTCCTTCAGCATTGATGAAATAAGAGCTGTGAAAGATGAGGAAGAGATTGAACTTATAAAGAGAGCTATTGAGATAACAGATAAGGCTTTTGAGCATATTTTAAGATTTATAAAACCGGGCGTATCGGAATATGAGGTTGTTGCAGAGCTTAACTATTTTATATTGAAAAACGGAGCCAAAGGGTTTTCATTTGAACCTATTGTAGCATCTGGAAAAAGAAGTTCGCTTCCGCACGGCACAGCTACGAACAAAAAGATTGAGTATGGAGATACAGTAACAATAGATTTTGGCTGCAGCTTTGACGGCTACATGTCGGATATGACAAGGACAATATTTGTTGGAAAACCTGACAACTCGATGATTCGCATATACAATATTGTAAAAGAAGCTCAGCAAAAGGCAGAAGAATTTATAAAAGAAGGGATGAAATGTCTTGAAGTGGACAAAATTGCACGTGATTATATAGGTTCCTTTGGTTATATAGAAAAATTTGGCCATTCATTAGGCCATGGAGTGGGGCTTGAAATACATGAACTTCCAAGGCTTTCGCCAAAGTCAGAAGCAATTTTGAAGGAGAATATGGTTGTAACAGTTGAACCAGGCATTTATCTTGAAGAGGTGGGTGGTGTAAGAATAGAAGATTTGGTCGTTGTGAAGAAAAATGGATGCGAAATTTTAACAGGCTCCACAAAAGAGATGATAATATTGTAGTTTGAAGGCAAGCAGGGGAAATGATGTATATAGGTTACTAACAAAAGGTAAATGATTGACGAGATGTTTGAGGTAGAGAAATAGAGACTTTCACAGTTTAGTAGGCAAACTTCTAAAATTTTCTATTGCCAGTTATCAGTTTTTTTGATATACTAACAATTAAAGGTGTAACCAGATTTGTTATAAGCAGAATTTTAGAAAGAGAAAAGATTTTTAGTTTTTAAGTTGAGATGAGACGAGATGAGAATAGAAAAGATGAGAGGAGATGAGCTACAAGATGAATAAGGTGGCAAATATGCGCCCCGATAGCTCATCGGGGCTTTTTTGCTATCAAGGTGTAAGTATAAATATTCCTTCCTTTGAGGAATATATTGACAGTTCAGTTGACATATCTCATATTGATTTTGAGTCAATAGGGGAAGATTATTTCTACTTTGAAAATTCCCGAATACTGGCATTTTGCTATGATACTCTTTTGGTTATAAAGGTGTTTGAAAATAGAATTGAGATTGAAGATGACTTCAATAAAGTGGTTGAACATGAAGGGGTTTTAGAAAAGCTCAATAAAATCTTAACGTATTTGATTGAGAAAAATGCATTTATATCAGCGCGTTTTAATTACCATGCTATAAACTTGATAGAGGACATTTACTCGACTGATGAGCCATACATTGTGTTTACTATATACGCAAAGAATTTCATAGTTGAAAAGAACTTGGGAATTAAAAAAATACTTATTTCCAAAGGCTTTGAGTTAAAAGGGGAAAAATTTAACAAGTTCAATGGGAAAAACCAAAAAGTCACGAGCAAGGTTTTGTACAATACTCCAAGGGATTACTATATTAGTATAGTTAAACAAGCAAAAGAGGATATAAGAAACGGAGAAATTTTTCAGATTGTACTGTCTCAAGTGATAAAGATAAAAAGCGATATTTCAACAAACCAGCTCTTTTACACAATGAAAGAAAAGAATCCGTCTGAATACTCTATTGTAATAAATACCAAAGATGAGCAGATCATTTGTTTTTCACCAGAGACATTAATTAAAAAGGAGAAAAACATAGTAAAGACGTTCCCTATTGCTGGCACATATAGAATCAATGATGGCGATGATGTTGCACAAAAAAAGATAGAGATATTAAAAGACAAGAAAGAAATCAGTGAACATGTGATGCTTGTAGACCTTGCCAGAAATGATTTGGGGAGAATCTCAAAACCCGGCACAGTAAAAGTAGAGGAATATCTACAAATTAAAAAGCTTTATAACCTCATACACATCTACTCAGTTGTCACAGGTGAGCTTGAAGAGAAAAACCTTGTGAAAGCGATACTTTCAGTATTTCCAGCGGGCACGCTGACAGGTGCACCAAAAGTAAGAGCAATGCAGCTGATAGAGAAGTATGAAAGACAAAGACGCGGACTTTATGGAGGTGCGATAGGTTACATCTTCAAAGATTGTTTTGACTTAGCAATTGCAATCAGGATGGCCATAAAGGACAAGAAAGAAGATACATTCCTACTTCAAAGTGGAGCGGGAATTGTTAATCTTTCTGTTCCTGATAATGAATATCAAGAGTGTTTGACCAAGCTAAGAGCATTTTTGAAAATTATGGAGGTGGATGAGAATGATATTGTTAATAGATAACTACGATTCATTTACATTCAATATTTATCAGATGATTGCAAGCAAAACCCAAGTAGTAGTTTTTAGAAACGATAAGGTTACAATTGAAACTATACAAAAACTAAATCCTGCAGGAATAATAATCTCACCTGGGCCAGGAAGTCCAAAAGATGCAGGGATCTCGTCAGAGGTAGTAAAGAGGTTTGCGGGAGTAGTCCCAATATTAGGGGTATGTTTGGGACATCAAGTGATAGGTGAATGCTTTGGAGCAAGAGTTGTGCATGCCAAGTCAATATATCATGGGATGAGGTCTCGAGTTGACTTATTAGAAGCAGGTAAAAGAAGTCCACTTTACAAAGGTGTTCCAGACAGGTTCTTTGCAGGCAGATACCATTCTTTGGTTGTAGAAAAGACAGCATCATTGCAGGTACTTGAAATAGCGGCAGTAAGTGAAGATGATGAGGTTATGTCAATTTTGAATGATGAGCTAAAAATATATGGAATTCAATTTCACCCTGAATCAATATTGACACCTGAAGGGGAAAAGATATTACAAAACTTTTTAGATTTGTGTTATGGGCAGGTGAGGAAAGATGCTCAAAGAAGCGCTTGAGGTTGTAACAGCAAAAAGGGATTTAGATTATGGTCAGGTAAAAAATCTTCTGGACAGTATACTTGAGGGTGAACTTGACGAAATGAAATTTGGAGCGTTTTTGGCAGCACTCAAAACAAAGGGGGAAACAAAAGAAGAAATTTCTGCTTTTGTCGACGCGTTTTATGAAAAGGCTCAAAAGATTGAATATACTCATCCAAAGACGATAGACACATGTGGGACTGGTGGAGATGGCAAAGGTACATTTAATATTTCCACTGCAAGTGCAATAGTTCTCAGCTGTTTTGATTTAAAGGTTGCAAAACACGGTAATAGAAGCATTACAAGTAACTCTGGTTCTGCAGATATTTTAGAAAATTTAGGCATAGATATCCAGGCACCACCTCAAAGAATTTTAGAAGGTTTGGAGAAGCACAATTTTGCGTTTTTATTTGCTCCCAAGTACCATCCAGCAACGAAAAAAGTAGCAACTGTAAGAAAGTCGCTTGGTATAAGGACAGTTTTTAACATCTTAGGTCCACTTTTGAACCCTGTAAGTTTGAACTATCAAGTTGTTGGTGCTTTTGATTTTGAAGCACAGGAAAAGATAGCTTCTGTTTTGAAAGGAAAAAGAAAAAGAGCAGCTGTTATTCACAGCCTTGATGGGCTTGATGAAATTTCGGTTTCACAGAAAACAAGAGTTTTAGAGTTGCAAGGTGATAATATCAAAGAATACTACATAGACCCAAAAGAGTTTGGTATAGAGTACAAGCTTGATGATATTAAGGGGTATACCCCGCAAGAGAATGCGAAAATTTTGATGAGTATTTTAAATGGTGAGGTTTCTGCTTATTATTGGGCAGTTGTTCTAAATTCTGCTTTTGCTCTTTATATTGCAGAGATTGCAAATGATATTGAAGAAGGCATTGCCTTGTGCCAAAGTGCAATAAAAAAGGGTGATGCTATGTTAAAGCTTAAAGATTTACAGCAACACTACAAAGTGGGGGCTTAAAAAAGTGAGTGTACTTGAAAAGATATTAGAGGTCAAGAAGAAAGAAGTCGAAAAGTGCAAACAATTAGTTCCAGTTGAAAAAATGAAAAAATTAGCTATTGAAAAATGCACTTCTACATCTTGTGAGAACAAGTTCAGGAATATCTTTAAAAAAGAGAATTTTTGTATCATTGGTGAAATAAAGCGTGCATCTCCATCTGAAGGTATAATTTCTGAAAAGGTTGATGTCAAAGGAATGGCAAAGCTTTACGAGAGCTTAGGGTTTTTTGCAATATCTGTGCTGACAGAAAAAAACTTTTTTAAAGGCTCTGAACAGGACTTGATGGATGTCAAAAGTGCTACTTCTCTTCCTATTTTGAGGAAGGATTTCATCATCGACATATGGCAGCTGTACCAGACAAAGATGATAGGTGCAGATGCCGCTTTGCTTATCACAAAAGCCTTGAATGAGAAGCAGCTTGGCATTTTTATAAAGGTGTTAGAGATTCTTGACATTGTTCCTCTTGTTGAAGTTGAAAACGAATATGAGATTGAAAAAGCTTTAAATTGCGGGGCTAAATTGATAGGGATTAATAACAGAAATTTGAATGATTTAACAATTGACCTTAAAAAAACAGAAAGACTTTTAAAATATATTCCAAAAGATGTAGCAGTCATAAGCGAAAGTGGAATAAAATCAAGAGAAGACTTTGAGTATATCCGTTCTTTGGGTGTGGATGGCTGTCTTATAGGAACATCTTTTATGAAGACTCAAAATCCTGTTGAGATAATTGGTGAGAGAATATGATAGTGAAGTTCTGCGGAATAAGAAGAGAAGAAGATGTTGAGTACTGCAACATCTTAAGGCCAACTATGATAGGTTTGATCTTTGCCGACAGTCCAAGGAAAGTTGAAAAAGACATTGCGAAGAAACTGCTGGCCATGAAAAATTCTTCTATAAAATCAGTTGGAGTTTTCAAGAACCAAACTCTCAGCGAAGTCTTAAGTATCAGTAAAGATTTAAAACTTGACTTTATACAACTACATGGCAGTGAAAGTATCGAGTTTATCACATACTTAAAAAGCCAAGGTTTCAAGATTATTAAAGCAGTTGAGGTAGAGAAGGTAAATGACATTGAAAGATCAAAAATTTATAAGGACATAGTAGACTTTATCCTTCTTGACAGACCAAAGGGAAAGGAGATAGATATAGTTCAGCTTGCAAAAAATACCGATTTTGATTTTATCGTTGCAGGTGGAATTACACCCGAAAATATTGAAAAATATCTTGCGCTCAATCCTCTTGGGATTGATATCAGTTCAGGGATAGAGACGAATGGATTTAAAGATTTTAATAAAATGAGGGCTATCGTAGAAAAATTAACAAAATACAAGGTTGGTGAAGTTAAGAATGGATAGGTATTTTGGCAGGTTTGGTGGTATGTATGCGCCAGAGGTTTTGATGACAGCACTGCTTCAGATAGAAAAAGAGTTTGAAAGGTTAATTGAAGACGAGAATTTTAAATCTGAATATGAGTTTTATCTCAAAAACTATGTTGGAAGACCATCTCCACTCTACTTTGCAAAGAATCTGAGTAAACACCTTGGTGTCAAGATATACCTAAAAAGAGAAGATCTGAACCACACAGGCGCTCATAAGATAAACAACTGTATAGGCCAAGCACTTTTAGCAAAGCACATGGGCAAAAAGAGAATCATCGCCGAAACAGGTGCGGGTCAGCACGGTGTTGCAACAGCTACAGTCGCAGCTCTTTTTGGCATGGAATGTGAGATATTCATGGGCGAAGAGGATGCAAAAAGGCAGTATCACAATGTGCAGAGAATGAAGATGCTTGGTAGCAGTGTCAGAGTAGTTGACAAAGGTAGCAAAACGTTAAAAGATGCTATAAACGAAGCAATGCGTGACTGGAGTGAGACATATGATTACACTTTTTATCTTTTTGGTACTGCTGCAGGACCACACCCTTTTCCAAGGATAGTAAGGTATTTTCAAAGTGTTATTGGCAATGAGACAAAAAAGCAAATTTTAGAACAGGAGGGAAGACTCCCTAACTATGTTTTTGCATGTGTGGGTGGTGGGTCAAACGCAATTGGTATTTTTTCTGCCTTTTTAGATGAGCCTGAGGTAAAGCTGATAGGTGTTGAAGGTGCAGGCGAAGGTGTGAATACCGGAAAGACTGCTGCAACACTATGCAGCGGCTCTGTGGGCATCCTTCATGGTGCAAAGACGTATGTACTGCAGGATGAAGATGGCCAGATTTTAAATACACACTCAATTTCAGCAGGGCTTGACTATCCAGGGGTTGGTCCTGAACACGCTTACTTAAAAGAGGTAGGAAGAGTTGAGTATGTGGGAATAGAAGATGAAAAGGCAGTAGAGGCATTTTTGCTTTTGTGTAAGTTGGAAGGAATTATCCCAGCCTTAGAGAGCTCTCATGCTATTGCAGAGGTTGTAAGAAGGGCAAGAAATGGTATGTTCAAAAAAGACGATGTGGTTGTTATAAATCTTTCTGGAAGAGGAGATAAGGATATTGCTACTATTTTACAGTTTTGGAGGGAAGATTAAAGGTGAATTTGATTGATAAGAAATTTGAGGAGCTAAAAATGAAAGGGAAAAAGGCGTTTATAGGTTATACAACATTTGGCTATCCAACTAAGGAGGAAACTCTTGATTATATAAAGCTTATCTATTCATATGTAGATGTTTTGGAGCTTGGCTTTCCATTTTCTGATCCTATTGCAGATGGTGAAGTTATTCAAAGAGCGTCGGTTAAGGCCTTGAAAGAAGATGTAAAATTAGACCATCTTTTTTATAGCATAGAAAAGTTTAAAAAGGACAAGCCCATTGCAATAATGCTTTATGCAAATACAGTTTACAAAAGGGGAATTGAAAAGTTTTTCAAAGACTGCAAAGACTTTGGTGCAGATGCAGTGATTATACCTGATGTTTCGTATGAAGAAAGCGCTGAGTTTAAGGCTGCTTGCAGGGAAAATGGAGTGCATTATATTGACCTTGTATCTATAAGCTCAATTGAAAGAGCAAAAATGATTGCAAGAACTTCAAAAGGGTTTGTTTACTGTGTTACAAGAAAAGGTGTTACAGGCTTTAAAGGCGAAATTGACAAAAGCATTTACGAACTATTAAGTGAACTAAAAAAAGTTACTTCAACACCTCTTGCTGTAGGGTTTGGAATCAAGAGCAAAGAAGATGTACTGAGGCTTAAAGGGGTAGCAGACGGCATTGTCATCGGAAGTGCTATTATAAATAAGATTGATGAGGGAAAGGAAGATTTAGTAAGTTTCTTAGAAACAATTAGAAGTGTTTTATAGAAAACAAAAACAATAGGGCTCCATATCAATTTTTTTGGCTGTTGATATGGAGCCCTTTTTTTTAAATCATTTCATATTCTCCCTAAACACACAAACACCATAATAGCCTTGTGGGCATGAAGCCTGTTTTCGGCCTCATCAAAAACTTTGGATTGAGGACCGTCAATAACCTCAGGAGTAACTTCAAAACCTCTATAAGCGGGAAGACAGTGCAAGAATATTGCGTCCTCTTTTGCAAGTTTCATTAGCTCTTGAGTTACCTGGTAACCTTCAAAATCTTTTATCCTCTTTTCTTTTTCCTCTTCTTGCCCCATCGAAACCCACGTGTCTGTGTAGACAACATCTGCATCTTTTACAGCCTCTTTTGGATTGTCGGTAAATATAAGATTGCTACCACTTCTCTTTGCCTCATCTTTAGCAAAGTCAACAACTTCTTTTTTTATTTCATATCCTTTTGGTGTTGCCACTGCTATATCAAGTCCAAGTTTACTTGCACCTACCAAAAGTGTTGCTGCAACATTATTTCCATCGCCAATGTAGGCAATTTTCAAATCTTTTAGTTTTCCTTTTTCCTCAAAGATTGTCTGAAAATCAGCTATTATCTGAGTTGGGTGATAGTCATCTGTAAGACCATTTATAACAGGGATTGAAGAATACTTTGCAAATTCTTCAACTTCGCTTTGAGTATATGTTCGAATTACAATCAAATCAAGATACCTTGACAAAACCTTTGCAGTATCTTCTATTGTCTCACCGCGGCCAAGCTGCAAATCATTTTTACTAAGATAGAGCGAGTATCCACCCAGCTGATTGATTCCCACCTCAAATGATACCCTTGTTCGTGTAGAAGCCTTAGTAAAAATCAAACCTAATGCCTTGTGTTTAAGGTAAGGAAAGAAAAAGCCTCTTTTTACTTCACTTTTTAGCCTACAAGCAAGGTCAACTAAGTACAGTATCTCATCTTTTGTCAATTCATTTAAGGAAAGAAAATGTCTCATATTGTTTCATCCTTTCTCCTTTGAATAAATCATTTAAACAGTAGATATCTCTTTCAAGCTCATCAAGTGATGTCAGTACGTCTACATAGTAAGTTGCTGTATCAATTGAGGTCAGGGTAGTGATGCCAAACTCAACAGAAAGTCTTCGCATTTTGAACCCAAATTCGTAATTTGAATCTTTTGATGGAATGTTTATAATAAATGAAAATTTATCTTCCATAAGCATTTTTTCAGCAATTTTCTCATCTATAAACTGGACATTTAAACCTTTTACAATATTTTTCATACTTTCAGGCAGATATACTCTATAGTTTATTTCATACAGTTTTCTTATAATCTGCAAAATTGAATCTCTTTCACTCTCAGGTGCCATGATAAAACAACTACCCTCTTTTACAAACTTATGATTTGATGCAACAAAAGCTTTGTAAAGAGCAACCTTAAGATTTTTAGAAATTCCAAGTACTTCACCTGTTGATTTCATCTCTGGTCCTAAATACGCATCCACTTTCGAGAGTTTTGAGAATGAAAATACAGGTGCTTTTACTGCGAAAAAGTCAGGCTCTTTTACAAGACCAGTTCTGTATCCCAAATCTTTAAGTTTTTTACCGAGTATCAATTTTGTGGCAATCTTTATCATTGGAATTCCTGTTACTTTGCTCAAGATTGGCACGGTCCTGCTTGCTCTTGGATTTACCTCGATGACATATACATTTTCATCCTTGTCAATTACAAACTGGATGTTAAAAAGTCCAACAACTTTGAGGGCACGTGCAAGTTTTATTGTGTAATCAACAATCTTTTCTTTTACCCTTTCTGAAAGTGTATGAGGAGGGAAGACTGCCATGCTGTCACCTGAGTGAACGCCAGCTCTTTCAATATGTTCCATAATACCAGGGATTAAAACGTCTTCACCATCAGAAATTCCATCAACCTCTGCCTCTTTGCCAAGAATATATTTGTCAATCAAAATAGGGTGTTTTATAGAAATTTCCATTGCTGCTTTAATGTACCTTTCAAGTTCTTGTCTGTTATAGACTATTTCCATTGCCCTTCCACCAAGTACATAAGATGGCCTTACCAAAACAGGATAGCCAATCTGCTCAGCTACTTTAATTGCATCTTCTAAGTTGTAAGCAGAGCCGCCTTGAGGATAAGGTATCCCAAGAGATTTTAAAAGATTCAAAAATTTGTCTCTGTCCTCAGCGATGTCAATGCTTTCCATTGATGTTCCTAAAATCTTTACTCCATTTTTAGCAAGGTAAGAAGCCATATTGATAGCTGTCTGCCCCCCAAACTGGACAATTACGCCCATAGGTTTTTCTTGCTTTATAATATCAAGTACGCACTCTTTTGTAAGAGGTTCAAAAAAGAGCTTGTCAGATGTGTCAAAGTCTGTTGAAACAGTTTCAGGATTGTTGTTTATTATTATTGCCTCAACACCTTCTTCTTTTAGTGCAAATATTGAGTGCACACAACAATAGTCAAATTCAATGCCTTGACCAATCCTAATAGGACCAGAACCAATAACTATTGCTTTTTTGTTCGAGCTAACTTGAAGGTCAGTTTCACTTTCATATGTTGAGTAAAAGTAGGGAGTTTTTGCCTCAAACTCACCCGCACATGTATCAACCATTTTAAATGAAGGTTTTAGTTTACACTTTTCTCTTATTTCAATTACATCATCTACGTCTTCTTTTAGAAGGTTTGCAATATAAGAGTCGCCAAAACCAAGCCTCTTTGCCTTTTTTAAAAGGTCGTAGGGCAAAGAGTCAAGGTCATACTTTTTAAGCTGTTTTGACACCTCTACAATATTTTTGAATTTTTGTATGAAGAACAAATCAATTTTACTAAGCTCACTTAAAAATTTGGGATCATAGTTTCTTGCCAGTGCTTCACAAATTGCAAATACCCTCTCATCATTGGGGATTTTTATATACTCCAAAAGTTCATCATCTTTCATTTCCTCAAATTTTTTAAGTCCAAGCTGGTAATTTATTTTGACATCTAATGAATCAATTGCTTTTAAAAATGCTTCTTCAAATGTTCTTCCGATTGCCATTACCTCGCCTGTTGATTTCATTTGTGTTCCCAGTCTTCTATCAGCTTTTTCAAACTTGTCAAAAGGCCAACGTGGAACTTTTACAACTACATAGTCAATAGAAGGCTCAAAACTTGCATATGTGTTTTGAGTAATTGGATTGATTATCTCATCAAGTGTAAGACCTATTGCAATCTTTGCTGCAATTCGAGCAATAGGGTAACCTGTTGCTTTTGATGCTAAGGCAGAAGAACGGCTCACCCTTGGATTTACTTCAATAACAACATATTCCATACTGTTTGGATTTAGGGCAAACTGCACATTGCAGCCACCTTCAATTTTGAGACTTCTGATAATATTTATTGCAGCGCTTCTCAGCATCTGATATTCTTTATCAGAAAGGGTCTGCGAAGGAGCGACAACAATGCTATCGCCTGTGTGAATTCCAACTGGGTCAATGTTTTCCATGTTGCACACAGTAATACAGTTGTCTTGACTATCTCTCATCACTTCGTATTCTATTTCTTTCCACCCAAGAACGCTTTGCTCAATCAAAACCTGATGAATTAGAGAAAGTTTCAAACCTTTACTTGCGATATATTTGAGTTCTTCTTCATTATGAGCGATTCCGCCACCTGTGCCACCAAGAGTATATGCAGGGCGGACAATTACAGGATACCCAACCTCTTTTGCAAATTCTAAAGCTTCTTCCACATTATGTGCAATGATACTCTTGGGTACTGGCTCGCCTATCTCAAGCATTGTCTTTTTGAAAAGCTCTCTGTCTTCTGCTTTTTTGATTGTTTCTAATGATGTTCCCAATAGTTTTACATTGTATTTATCAAGCACACCGGCTTCAGCTAATTCAAATGCCATGTTTAAAGCAGTCTGTCCGCCAAGTCCTGCCAAAAGTCCCTGTGGCCTTTCTTTTTTTATTATTTCTTCAATATAGTCAACAGAGATTGGCTCAATATACACTCTGTCAGCTATTTCAGTGTCTGTCATAATTGTTGCTGGATTTGAGTTGACAAGTACAACCTCTATCCCTTCTTCTTTTAAAGCACGGCAGGCCTGAGTCCCTGAATAGTCAAACTCAGCAGCCTGCCCAATTACTATTGGTCCTGAACCAATGATTAAAACCTTTTTTATATCTTCTCTCTTTGGCATCTTTTGCTACACTCCATTCAAAAGCTTTGTATATTGGTCAAAGATGTATTTTGAATCATGTGGACCAGGGCTTGCCTCAGGGTGGTATTGAACAGAAACAATTGGAAGGTCTAAATGAGCAAATCCTTCAACAGTTTTGTCATTGACATTTATATGGGTTATCTTTATTTTGTCATATTCTTTGTACTCAATTGCATAGTTGTGATTTTGTGAGGTAATGTAGACTTTGCCAGTTGTTAAATCTTTTACGGGATGATTTCCACCATGGTGACCAAATTTTAGCTTATATGTCTTAAGTCCTAAACAAAGGCCCAAAAGCTGATGTCCTAAACATATTCCAAGGATAGGCTTTTTGAGGCTTATAATACTTTTTAGAGTATCAAATATTTCTTCAAGATCAGTAGGATCACCCGGGCCGTTTGAAAATACAAATCCATCTGGATTTACTTTCATTACTTCATCAAGTGAAGCATTGTATGGAAAAACATACAGATCAAGTCCTCTTTTTGACAGCTCTCTTAATATATTCTGCTTTATTCCAAAGTCAAGGACGGCAACCCTCTTGCCATTTCCTTTTATTCTATACATTTCTTTAGTTGAGACTTCTTTTACTAAATGAGGTTTTTGATTCTTGTATTCTGCAATTTTATTCAAAAGAAGCTCTTTGTTATCAGTTTCTGTTGAAATTATTCCAAACATAGAACCTTTGTTTCTTATATACTCTGTAATTGCACGTGTATCAACTCCTTCAATTGCAACTATACCATGTTCTTTTAGATACTCGTCTAACGTCTTTTTTGATCTAAAGTTAGAAGGTGCTTTACATGCTTCTCTTACAATAAAACCTTCAACGTGAGGTTTGTATGATTCAACATCTTCATCGTTTATTCCATAATTTCCTATTAAAGGGTAAGTCATTGTGACAATCTGTCCATTATAAGAAGGGTCTGTGAGTACCTCTTGATAACCTGTCATACATGTATTGAAAACAACCTCACCAATTGTTTCACCTTCTGCACCAAGTGAGATTCCTTCAAATGTAAGTCCATCTTCTAAAACAAGTATTGCTTTCTTCATTTTCATTCTCCTTTTTGACTTTTTGTATATAAGAGTACCAAAATAACATCGTAACTTCAATACTTAAATATTGCCTGATAAAATTATATCTCAAAGTGAATAAAAATACAACAACAATTTTATTTTTATTCGAAGTTGACATTATAGTTTTTTATCCAAAAGTCAAGTTGTACAATATATCCAAAAAACTGAGGAAGTGTCATGAGCTGCCCAAACCATGGTTTTTCAAATGTAAAGTTAAGATTATCTAAAATTTCTTTGAGCTGCTCTTTATTGATAATTTCAAAAATTGGTGAAGGAGATTCTACAATCTTTTTGACTTTTTCACTTACATTTTTTAAATATCTTGGATTATAGGTTTTTGGATAAGGACTCTTTTTGCGATTTCTTGCAATTTCAGGTATTAAGCCTTCAAATGCACTTCTTAGAAGTCCTTTTTCTGCATTTTCGAGATATTTTACTTTCCACGGAATGTTGTAGAGAAATTCAACAAGTCTATAGTCTGCAAACGGGACTCTTACCTCAAGAGAGTTTGTCATACTCATCCTGTCCTTTCTATTTAAAAGAGTGAGCATAAACCACTTTACATTTAAATAGTAGAGTATCCTATGTCTTAGGTCTTGTTCTGAATCAGATTCTGGCAGGATAACCTTTGCAACTGATTGCTGATATTTAGAATTTACGTATTCTTTAAGCTCGTCTTTTGAATATTTTTGAGACAAAAGCTTTGACCTAAAATCCAAAGACGGTGACCATGGGAATGTTTTTACATCTTTATAGCTACTGTTCCAATACCATGGGTATCCGCCAAAAATCTCATCGGCACATTCACCGGAAAGAGCTACTTTTGCATATTTTCTCACTTCTTTTGTAAATAGCAAAAGTGATGAATCAATGTCGGCCATTCCTGGAAGATCATTTGCAACTGTGGCTTGATAAAGACTTTCTGAGAGTAAATCGTTGTCAATTTCAATTATGGTGTGTTCTGTTCCAATTTCTTTCGAAGCTATTTTTGCAAAGTCTGTATCAAGCGTGGGCTGAAACATATTAAAGGTGTAATACCGTTTATTTTCTTTATAATCAATGGAAAATGTCTTTAACGTTTTGCATTCTCTTTTTAAAGCTTTAGCAGCTACTGTTGTAATAATTGTAGAGTCAAGTCCACCAGATAAGAATGAGCAAATTTCAAAGTCAGATACAAGCTGTCTTTCAATTGCATCAATTACAAGACTTTTAACCATCTCTTTTATTTCATCAACATTTTTATCAATACTTTGAGGCTTTAATTCCCAATATTCTTTTATTGTTATACCTTTTGGATCATATATGACATAATGTGCAGGAGGCAGCTCTATTATATCTTTAAAAATAGCACAAAAGGGTGACCTTGCAGGACAAAGTCCTATAAGTTCATATACTCCTTCCTTGCCGACTACAGGAGAGATAAGAGGATGTCTCAAGAGTGCCTTGATTTCGGAAGCAAACAAAAAGTTACCATTTTTTAAAGAGAAAAACAGAGGTTTTACTCCTAAGTGGTCACGAGCTAAAAAAAGTTCCTTGGTAGTTTCGTTATAAACTGCGAAAGCAAATATCCCATTCAAATGTTTTACACACTCTTCTTTCCAGTGAATATATGATGTTAAAAGTACTTCTGTGTCAGAGTAAGAAGAGAATGTATAACCTTGAGTTTGTAATTCTTTTTTAAGCTCTGGGGTATTGTACAACTCTCCATTGTAAACTATGATATACTTTTGATTGTTGTGCTCTTTTACCATTGGTTGTTTCCCACCTTCAGGATCGATTATGGTAAGTCGCCTGTGACCTAAAAGAGCATTTTTTGAAAGATAAAAACCACCTTCATCAGGGCCACGGTGTAAGAGTACATCTGCCATATTTTTTATGATGTCATCACAGTTTGAAATGTCCTTCCAGTAACATACCCAGCCACTAATTCCACACATGATGTTCTCCTTGTGCGTAGCTTGAAAAAGAATTTCATTTACAATATATTAAACAAGTAACAAATTTGTGATTTAAGGTTTTCTGATGCTTTGAACTTTTTAATTCCCTTTGGGGTTATTGACATATACGATAAGATGTTTTATAATAAATCTTGCTTTGAGAAAAAAATAGAATTGAAAATAAGCGGAAGGGTGTCCGAGTGGTTTAAGGAGCTGGTCTTGAAAACCAGTGACCCGCTTACGCGGGCCGTGGGTTCGAATCCCACCCCTTCCGCCATTAATTTTTTAAGGGAGACTTTTTGGATGGAATGACTTAATAAAAAGGCTTGCAAGTCTTAAGATAGATAGTGTAATATTATAATTGAGCATTATGTATTAAGACCATTAAGTAGAGTGGTCTTTTTTTATTACATTCCTATTCTTTAATTTTGGCACTTTGAATAAGATTTTTGATAAGCATTCCTAATATTTCTACAATTTTTTTGATAAAATAACTAAATAGAGAATACAATATACAACATCTTGCTTTTAATTACATCATTGCGAAAGGTGTGGAATGAATTGATACTAAAGGCTTATGCAAAGATCAACTTGACATTGGATGTGCTTTCAAAAAGAGATGATGGTTACCATGAAGTCAGAACAATAATGCAAACAGTGGATTTGTATGATATAATAAATATTGAAAAGATAGAAGAAGATAGTATAATTGTTACAACTTCAAGTGAAAACATTCCAACTGACAATAAAAACCATGCTTACATTGCAGCCTCTCTTGTCAAAGAACGTTTTGGCGTAAAAGAAGGAGTTAAGATACATATTCAAAAGAATATTCCAATTTCAGCAGGCTTAGCAGGTGGTAGCACTGATGCTGCGGCTGTTTTAAGAGGGTTAAACAAACTATTTGGCTTGAATTTAAGCCAAAATGAGCTAATTGAGTTGGGAAGAGAAATTGGAGCTGATGTTCCATTTTGTTTAATTGGTGGTACAGCACTTTGTGAGGGAATAGGCGAAAAGGTTAAAAAACTAAAATCAGCGCCAAAGATGAATATACTAATAGCAAAGCCAGAAGTGTATGTATCCACTCAGGCTGTTTATGAGGCTCTTGACCTTAGCAAAGTCAAAAAAAGACCCAATACAGATGCTATGATTGTAGCAATTGAAGAGGGCAATATTCGTGAGATTGCAAAAAATTTGTGTAATGTTTTAGAAACTGTTACAGTCAATCAGTATCCTGTGATAAACAGAGTAAAAGACATTATGAGGAACCACAACGCGCTTGGCACAGTCATGACAGGAAGTGGGCCTGCTGTATTTGGGATTTTTGCTAATAAATACGATGCACTAAAAGCTGCTGACAGACTTAAAGTCTTTATCAAGGAAATAATTCTGACAACCACGTGTGAAAACGAATTTTTTAGTAATGAGGAGTAGGAGTTGTGAGAAAAATGAATGAAAAAAATGATTCACACTATTTTTTGATTGAAAACTATAAGCCTTTGAGGGAGATTGTGTTTGAAAAACTCAGAGATATGATTGTCAATGGAGATTTGAGACCTGGAGAGAGGCTGATGGAGATAAAGCTTGCAGAGATGCTTGGTGTTTCCAGAACGCCCATCAGGGAAGCTATCAGAAAACTTGAGTTAGAAGGACTTGTGGTTATGCTTCCACGAAAAGGCGCTTATGTTGCGGATATTTCTAAAAAAGAGATTATGGATGTTTTAGAGATTAGAGCAGCTCTGGATAAATTAGCAGCAGGCCTTGCAACTCAGAGAATGACAAAGACTGAAAAAGAGGAACTCAAGAAAGTGCTTGCTTCATTTGAGAAGAATTTCAAATTGGGAAACATCGAAGGAATGATAACTGATGATATTAGGCTGCATGATATAATATATATAGGAGCAAAAAATGAAAAACTGCAACACATTATAAATAATCTCCGTGAACAGATTACAAGATTTAGAATTATCTATTTAAAAGAAATATACAGAAAAAATGAAAAACTATTAGACGAACATAGAGAAATTGTAGATGCAATCTTAAGTGGTGATATAGAAAAAGCCCAGAAGATGGCAGAAGAGCATATAAAGAATCAAGAGATGGAACTTATTAAAAGCTTAAAATTTTAATAAAAAAGGTGAAAATTATGGTAAATGCTATTATATTAGCGGGGTCTGATAAAAACAAATCAGGCACCCCTTATGAATGCAAAGCATTGATAAAGCTAAATAATAAGTTCATGATTGAATATGTATTAGATGCGGTGTGCAGCTCAAGGCATGTATCGCGAATAGTTGTTGTAGGACCGAGGAAACTTAAAGATTTATTTGAAACAAAATATCCAAGGGTAGAATTTGTAGAAGAAGATACTTCGATAATGAAAAATGCAAAAAAGGGAATTGAGTATCTAAATGACACTAAAAAAATTTTATTTTTAACTTCAGATTTACCATTTATAACCGCTGAGGCGATAGACCATTTTATTGAGGAGTCAATAAAAACAGGTGCTGATATTTGCTATCCTATTGTTGAAAAAAGTATAAATGATGAGAAGTACCCTCAAATGAAAAGAACATATGGTACTGTAAAAGAAGGGACGTTTACAGGGGGAAATGCAATAATAATCAATCCTTCTATTTTTGACAGATGCTATAGTCTTGCCGAAAAGCTTGTAGAAAAGCGCAAAAACCCTATTGCGATGGCAAGATTGATAGGGCCAACCCTTCTTTTACTCTTTTTGACAAAAAAACTTTCCATTCAAAAGGTTGAAAAGAGAGTTTCAAAGGTTTTTAAAGTGAAAGCAAAAGCCATAATCTCTACATACCCTGAAATTGGACAGGACGTTGACAAGGATTCTGATTTGACTGTGGCAAAATTCTATCTTGAAAAAAAATGATAGAATTCCTATTGAAATTGTGGTATAATATTTACATGTCAATATCCAAATAAAGGAGGCAAAAAAGATGCCAAGGATAACAACTGATACAATTATTGCGGATGTGCTCAGAATTGACAGAGGAACTATCCCTATATTTTTGAACAATGGACTTCACTGTTTGGGATGTCCATCAGCGCAAGGGGAGAGCATTGAAGAAGCTTGTGCTCTTCATGGGATAGACGCACAAAAGCTTGTTGATGAGCTGAATGAATATCTCAAGAGTAAGGGTCTTTTAGATTAAAAAACTCTTTACATCTTCAAAAAATAGTATTAAAATATAATTGCAGTGCGGGTGTAGTTCAATGGTAGAACACCAGCTTCCCAAGCTGGTAGCGTGGGTTCGATTCCCATCACCCGCTCCAGATTTAAAAAAAGAAGGGGGAGTAAATAAACCCCTTTATTTTTGTAAATGCCCACGTAGCTCAGTAGGTCAGAGCGTCACCTTGGTAAGGTGGAGGTCACCGGTTCGATTCCGGTCGTGGGCTCCATTTTAGTTATTGACAATTTTAATTGTTTATGATAGATTTAAAAAGTCAGACAAAGATGGCTTATTTTTTTTTGCTAATTTTTTGCTCTGATAGGTAAAGGGAAAATTGCAAAACAAATCTTAAAGAGAGTAAAAAGCAGCTTTTTTCAAAGGTTTTAGATAGTGGAGGTGAATAGAATAAGATGGCAGCAAAAGGAGCGAGAATGATAATCCATCTTGAATGTACAGAGTGCAAGAACAGAAACTACACAACAGAGAAGAACAAAAAAAACGATCCTGACAGGCTTGAACTCAGGAAATACTGTAAATTTTGCCGAAAGCACACCCTTCATAGAGAAACCAAATAGGAGAAAGAGGATGTGTGGATAATGGTGGAGAAGAAGAAAATAGAGAAGCCAGTTACAAAGCCTAATACTAATAGGAAAAAGGTAACATTTAAAGAATGGTGGACAAAAACAGTAAAGTTTTTTAAAGATGTTAGAATTGAAATGAAGAAGGTTGTATGGCCTTCTCAAAAACAGGTTATTAAACATACCATTGTTGTTTTGACATTTACATTATTTTTCACAGTGTTCATTCTACTTGCAGATGTGATATATGAACAGCTTATTTTCAAGTTCTTGCTAAAGATAAGATAATCAGTCCATTTTATTAACCAATTAAAGAAAAAGGAGGGCGGGCTTTTAGCCCTTCAAAATGAGTGATAAAAGAGCAAAATGGTATGTTGTTCATACCTATTGTGGGTATGAGAATAAGGTAAAAGCAAATTTAGAGAAGATAATTGAAAATAGAAATCTTTCTGATAAAATATTAGATATTAGAATTCCTACTGAACTTGTAACAGAGATTAAAGATGGTAAAAAGATTGTAAAGGAAAAAAAGAAGTTTCCTTCATATGTGCTAATAAAGGCAGTAATGGATAATGATATCTGGTATACAATTAGGAATGTCAGAGGAGTAACAGGATTTGTAGGACCTGAGTCAAAGCCCACACCTCTTACTGATGAAGAAATTGAGGCAATGGGGATAAAAGAAGAAGAGGTTGTTGAGGTATTTGACATTGAAGTGGGGGATAATGTGAAAATTGTCGCTGGTCCATTTGCAGATTTTTATGGACCTGTTATTGATATAAACAAAGAAAGAAAAAAAGTGAAGGTAATGCTGAACTTGTTTGGGCGAGAGACTCCTGTTGAGTTTGATTATCACCAAGTAGAAAAGTTTTAACATAGACAAAAAGGATGATAGGAGGTGACAGCTTAATATGGCGAAAAAGGTTTTGACCCAGATTAAACTTCAGATTCCTGCAGGAAAAGCAACACCAGCACCACCAGTTGGACCAGCATTGGGTCAACATGGTGTTAATATTATGCAATTTTGTAAAGAGTTTAATGAAAGAACAGCGAAAGATGCTGGGTTGATTATTCCAGTTGTTATAACAGTATATTCTGATAGGTCATTTACATTTATAACAAAAACTCCACCAGCATCAGTTTTGCTAAAGAAAGCTGCAGGAATTGAAAGTGGTTCACCAAAGCCAAACAAGCAAAAGGTTGCTACTTTGAAAAGAGATGTAATTAGAAAGATTGCTGAACAAAAGATGCCGGACTTAACTGCTGCAACTTTAGAAGCAGCAATGAGGACTATTGAAGGTACTGCAAAGAGTATGGGAATTGTTGTAGAAGATTAATTTATCCTCGCACAGGTTTTTAGATGTGGGAGGTTATTTGAAAGTAGCCGCAAATACCACAAAGGAGGTTTTAAAGTAAGAATGTTCAGAGGCAAGAAGTATCAAGAAGCAGCAAAGCTTGTTGACAAAACCAAGTTATATGATCCAGAAGAAGCTATTGATTTGGCTTTAAAGACATCTTATGCTAAATTTGACGAAACAGTTGAAGTACATGTCAGATTAAACGTTGACCCAAGACATGCAGACCAGCAAGTAAGAGGTACAGTTGTCCTTCCAAATGGAACTGGAAAGAATGTAAGAGTACTGGTATTTGCAAAAGGTGACAAGGCAAAAGAGGCTGAAGAAGCAGGTGCTGATTATGTAGGTGCAGAAGAGCTTGTTGCAAAGATTCAAAATGAAGGTTGGACAGACTTTGATGTATGTATTGCAACACCTGATATGATGGGATTAGTTGGAAGGCTCGGTAAAGTATTAGGGCCAAAAGGTCTTATGCCAAACCCGAAATCGGGAACAGTAACAATGGACATTGCAAAGGCTGTCAAGGAAGCAAAGGCTGGTAGGGTGGAGTTTAGGCTTGACAAGACTGCAATAATTCACTGTCCGATTGGGAAGGTTTCATTTGGTAAAGAAAAACTTCTTGAGAACTATAGAACGCTTATGGATGCAATAATTAAAGCAAGACCAGCAGCAGCAAAGGGCCAGTTCATAAAGAGTATTACGGTTGCAACTACAATGGGTCCTGGCATAAAGGTAAATCCATTAAAACCTCTATAATTTTCATTGAAGATTAAAAAGTGAATATTCTACAACCGAAGACAGTAGGTGCAAAGCACTTTTGAAAAAGTGCTTTGCTTAAAGTTTGCCTACCGAGGTTGTAATTATTAAATCCGTCGGCTGATAAAAGCTTTTTTTAAGTGGTATTGTTAGCCGAGGGGAAGGGTAATTACAGCCTCTTTAAGGTAAACTTAAAGAGGCTTTAATAATTTTTATGGGTAGGAGGTGAGTTTAGTGCCAAAATCAAGAGCATTGAAGGAACAGCTTTTAAATGAGTACAAAGAAAAGCTCTCAAAGGCAAAAGCGGGCGTTATTGTATGTAATCATGGAATCACAGTTGAGCAGGATACAGCTTTGAGAAAAAAACTCAGAGAAGCAGGAGTGGAATACAAAGTAGTAAAGAAAACGTTATTTACCTTTGCAGTAAGAGAAAACAACTTGTCAGAACTTGAACAGTTTTTTGAAGGACCAATTGCAATTGCCCTTTCTTATGATGATCCTGTAAAGGTTGCAAAGGTTTTAAAAGAAGGTGCAAAAGACCTTGAAAAGTTAGAAATTAGAGGCGGGTTTATTGAAGGCAAAGTAATTTCTGCAAAAGAGGTTGATGCACTTTCAAAACTTCCATCAAAAGAAGAACTTGTTGCAAAGATGCTTGGCGGCTTGAATGCGCCTATGTCCGGGCTTGTTTATGTACTCTCTGGTACTATTCGAAAGCTTGTTCTGGCACTCGATGCTATTGCTAAGAAGCAGAGTGCTTAACATAAATAAAAAAATTTTAAAATGGGAGGTTGTTTAAAGATGGCAAGCGAGAAGGTTCAAAAATTAATTGAAGAGATTAAGACTTTGACAGTTTTAGAGCTTTCAGAAATGGTAAAAGCATTAGAAGAAGAATTTGGTGTTACAGCAGCAGCTCCAGTTGCTGTTGCAGCAGCTCCAGTTGCAGGTGCTCAGGCAGCAGCTCCAGCAGCTGAGGAGAAGACAGAGTTTAATGTTATCTTAGCAGATGCAGGTAGCGACAAGATTAAAGTTATCAAGGTTGTAAGAGAGATTACTGGTCTTGGTCTAAAAGAGGCAAAAGACCTTGTTGATGGTGCTCCAAAGCCAATTAAAGAAAATGTTTCAAAGGACGAAGCTGAGCAGATTAAGAAGAAGTTAGAAGAAGTTGGTGCAAAGGTTGAGCTCAAGTAATAAAACACAAGTAGCGTAAGTAAAAAACATAGCTTTTTGAAAAAGGGTGGGGAGTTTTTTCTTCCTGCCCTTTTTTAATTTTTGGGATGAAATTTTACTGAGATTGTGGTATTATAAAAGCATATAAAATTAGCCTTAAGTAAATTTAGAAATTATCAAAAGAAAGGTTGAGACAAAGAAGATGAATGAAAGGTACTTAGAAATTGTCCAAAGGATAAATGAGCTTACATCGACAATGTCAGAGGCTTTCGACCACATTGTAAATATCCAGATTCCAGAGCTCAGGTTTGAAGACTCTTTTTATCTTCTAAACGATATTATTGAGGCTTTTTTGAGTATTTCAAATGCCTTGAGAATAATTCAAGATGAGTTTGAGTTGCAAAATGTTATGTCTTTGGGAGATAAGCTGCATCAGAATTTAGAGGAACTTCTTGAACTATACAAAGAACCTGTTGAGGAAAGACTTTTGAAAAAATATAAAGATGACATAATTCCATCGTATGAAATGTGGCTAAACGAGCTTTTGGTCTCTATAAACAAATATCAAGCTTGAAAAAATTTGAAAGCTTAGAAGATATCTGAAGGACTTAAATAAAAAACAAATGGGCTGCACAAAAGTGAACTTGCAGCCTCTTTTTAAATAAAATCTTCTGCTCTTTTTCATTTTTCAAAGTATTTAAACTGTGATGTGTACAAGTTATAATAGAAGCCTCTTTTTTCAAGAAGCTGTTGATGATTTCCTTCTTCCACAATCTGTCCATTGTGTATTACGAATATCCTATCAGCATTTCTGATTGTTGAAAGCCTATGGGCAATAATTATTGAGGTTCTATCTTTTGTGAGCTTTTCAATAGCCTCTTGAATGAGAACTTCTGTTTGAGTATCCACAGCAGATGTTGCCTCATCCAGTATCAAAATCTTTGGGTCTGCTAAAAGAGCTCTCGCAAATGCAATGAGCTGTCTTTGACCGATAGAAAGCCTGCTTCCTCTTTCATTTACTTCTGTGTCATATCCATTTTCCATTTTCATTATAAATTCATGAGCATTTACAGTCTTTGCAGCCTTTATTACTTCATCCATGGTGGCGTCAGGTTTTGCGTATCGAATATTGTCTGCTACCGTTCCAGAAAAGATAAAAGTGTCTTGAAGCATAATTCCCATCTGTTTTCTTAGGGACTTTAAGGTTACATTTCTTATATCATGTCCATCAATAAGTATCCTTCCCCTTTGAGGATCATAGAATCTTGCAAGAAGGCTTATTATAGTTGTTTTTCCCGCACCAGTTTCGCCAACTAAAGCTATTGTCTCTCCTGGTTTTATTGTAAATGTCACATCTTTTAATACAGGCTTTCCTTCTTCATACGAAAAAGAGACATTCTCAAACCTAATTTCGCCTTTAATTGGGGGCAAATCATAAGCATGAGAGCTATCTTTAACATCTGGTTGGATATCAAGTATTTCAAATATTCTCTCTGTTGAGGCCATAGCAACAAGAAGCTGATTATAAAAGTTTGAGATATTGTTTATCGGCTGCCAGAACATACCCATGTAATTTGAAAATGCTATAACTGTGCCAAGTGTTGTATACCCTCTTTTCATCATCCACACACCAAATAGAAATATAAGAACAGTTGAAAGTGTTCCTGTAAAGTCAATTGTGGGCCAGAACAGGTTGTTTACCCTGATTGCTTTCATCCATGTATTTTTAAATATGGTGTTAAGTTCTTTAAAGATTTGCAAGTTTGTCTCTTCTCTGACAAAGGCTTGTGTTATCTTCATTCCTTGAATACTCTCGTGTATGTATGCATTCAAAGTGGAAGACTTTTTCCTCACATCTTGCCATCTTACCCTTATAGAGTTTTTCAAAAACATGATTACTACTATTAAAAAAGGTAGAACAAAAAAAGCAACCAACGACAGTTTGACATCAATAGAAAGCATTATTATTATGATAAAAGAAAGACTTAGTGTGTCAATCAGCACATTTAAAATACTATTTGACAAAAGCTCTGACAGAGAGTCTACATCATTCATTACTCTTACCATAATTTTCCCAGCAGGGCGGTTATCAAAAAAGTTAAGAGACAATTTCTGAAGGTGAGTAAAAAGATGCATTCGTATATCTGAAACAACATTGTTACCAAGTTTTGTCATAAAGATTGTACGAATTCTCAGGCTCAGGACATACAAAAGCGTCAATACCACATAAAAAGAGGCTTTATAAAAGAGGCCATGAATATTTCTCTTTGGAATGTCAATGTCAATTACAAGTCTTATCAAATAAGGTCCAGCAAGGTTGTATAACGTAGCAAGAATCATCAATAAAAATGAATACAAAAAGTATTTTTGGTATGGCTTAATATAACTTAGTAACCTTATGAACTGACTCCAGTTGAAAGGTTTTGTTATAGGTTCATCTTCTTCAATTCTGAGTCTTTTTGATGTTGTGCTCAAAGCTTAATCACCTTCTTTCTGTGTGCTATAGATATCTTTGTATTGCTGGACAAAGATGTTATAATATTTGCCTCTCATTGCCAAAAGCTCATTGTGAGTGCCTTGCTCCACTATCTTACCATTTTCAAGATAAAATATGACATCACAATCTTTGATCATTGAGATTCTGTGAGCAATTATAAAAACTGTACAATCTTTAAAATACTCTTCCAAAGCCTGATGAATAAGATATTCTGTTTCCATGTCAACTGCAGAGGTTGCATCATCAAGTATTAATATCTTTGGCTTTTTTAAAAGAGCTCTTGCAATGGCAATTCTTTGCTTTTGGCCGCCTGAAAGTCCAATTCCTCTCTCACCAACAAGTGTCTCGTATCCTTCTGGAAACTCCATAATAAAATCGTGAGCTTGGGCAAGCTTAGCTGCCTTTACTATATCCTCAAACGTTGCATTTTCAACACCATAAGCAATGTTATTGGCAATTGTATCAGAGAACAAGAAAGTTTCTTGAGGAATAATAGATATCGCACTTCTTAGTTTTTTTAAGTCATATTCCCTTACATCAACTCCATCTACTAAAACTTTTCCTGCTGAAACATCATAAAATCGAGGTATTAAATTTACAAGTGATGATTTTCCTGAACCAGTTGGACCTATTATGCCTACTTTCATTTTCGGCTTTATATCAAAATTGATATCTTCTAAAACAATGTTTCCAAAGTGTTTAAAGTACACGTTTTCAAATTTTACAGAACCTTCTTTTAGTTCATATTGGGTAGGTTTTCCTTTAATTTTAATTGGTGTGTACAGAAGACTAAAAACTCTTTCGCATGAAGCATTTGCTCTTTCAACCATACTAATAATCCATCCCAAGGACCTGAGCGGCCAAACGATTGCCCACAAATAGCCTTGAAAGGCCATAAGAGTGCCAATTGTGATTGATTTATTTATGACCATAAAACCACCCAGTGCAAAGATAATTAAAACAAGCAAAGAGGTCACAGCTTCAATCATCGGGAAAAATCTTCCCCAGATAAGTCCCACTGTGATGTTCTGTTCTTTGTAATCTCTATTTGCAGACGAAAACTTTTCAATTTCAAAATCTTCTTGGGAAAATGCCTTTACAACCCTTATACCAGTTATATTCTCTTGTGTTGCTGTGTTCAGTTTTGAATACTTTTCGCGAATCTTAATAAATTCAGGTCTTATTGTCTTATCAAAAAAGTAAACAAGGACCAACAAAAGTGGAGTTGAAAGAAGCAATGCAAGAGTGAGCTTAACATTTAAAAGGAACATAATTGTAAGGGAAATTGAAAAGTTTAAAATGTTTTCAACAAGCAGGGATATAGCGGTTGAAAAAAACATCCTGATGCCTTCTAAATCTCCTGTCATACGTGCCATTAGTTCACCCGTTCGTGTTTTGTCGTAAAATTCATAGGTTTGCCTTTGTAAAAATTTGTAAAGGCTTTCTCTTAAATCATATAGAATATTCTGGGAAACGTTTTCAAATATATAAGAGTGTGTATAACGAATCAAGCCCCTGATAAGACTCACAAGAAGCATGCTTATTAAAAGTGGAGCAAGTAAATTATATTTTCTTTTAGTGATTGATTCGTCAATCACCATTTTCGAGATATAAGGATTTATCATACCGAGGGATATTGATAAAGCAATTAAAGTAAATCCAATTACTAAAAGCTTTTTGTATTTTTCAAAATAAGGTGATAGTTTTTTTAAATTGTCCACTTAATCAACACCTACCAACATCTGTTTAGTAATCTTATGAGTAAATTTTCACTACTTTAATACATTATAACCTCACAGTTTTTAAAAATAAATATAAAGATTTTAATATTTAGCTCAATTTTTTAAGATACATTTTGTTCATCATAAAAGTTTAAGTCCTTTAATAATATTGTTTATAGATACTTGCAGGGATATGAATTTTAGAAATGGTGAATAAGCTACTTGAATTTCATGGAAGTGGACTTTCATCAAATGAGGCAGAAAAGAATATTGAAAGATTTGGGCTAAACGAGATAAAGCTTGAGAACAAAAAAAGTGCTCTCTCAATATTTTTTGACCAATTCAAAGACATTTTAGTTGTAATCTTAGCCCTTTCTACGGCTGTGTCATTTTTACTTGGTGAGTTTTTAGATGCTGTGGTCATCTTTTTCTTGATAATTCTAAATGGAATATTAGGGTTTGTGCAGGAATTTAGAGCAGAAAGGGCTGTAGAATCGCTCAAAAACTATATCTCGTACAAAGCAAAAGTAATAAGAGATAGAAAGGTAGATGTGATAGAGACAAAATTCGTAACAATAAATGACATTGTAATAATTGAAGAGGGGGACAGAGTTCCTGCAGATGGCATTTTAGTCGAGGGTTTTTCTTTGTCTATAGATGAATCAATTTTAACTGGCGAGTCAATTCCGGCTGAAAAGGACGTAAAAGGCGAAAACAAGCTTTATATGGGTACTTATGTTATAAAAGGGAAAGGTGTGATGAAAGTAACATCAATTGGCCTTGACACAAAAATGGGCGGGATAGCTAAGGCTTTAACTGAGATTAAGGAAACTAAAACTCCGCTGGAGCTGAGGCTGAATCAACTTGGAAAGTTATTGGCCTTGATTTGTCTTAGCGTATGTGCCATTATAGTTATACTGGGGATTTTAAGAAAGCAGAACATTTATGAGATGTTTATGATAGGCATTTCTTTGGCAGTTGCGGCAATTCCAGAAGGGCTTCCTGCCGTTGTGACAATAACCTTAGCAATAGGTGTCCAAAGAATGGCAAAAAAGAATGCTCTTATAAGAAAACTTTCATCGGTTGAAACCTTAGGATGTGTGAATATTATTTGTTCAGATAAAACAGGGACATTGACAGAAAACAAGATGACAGTTAAGAGAATAGAAACAGTTGATATGAGCGTTGAAGTTGAAGGTACAGGATATGACTTAAAAGGAAGAATATTGTCAAATGGAAGAATTATAAAAAATCAATTACTTGACTACATAATGCTGTGTGCAATTAATTGTAACAATGCTGAGTTTGAAGACGACAAAAATGAACAATTTAAAATTTCAGGTGATCCAACAGAGATAGCACTTTTAGTTCTTGCTAAAAAATACCGCGAAAATTTAAATAAAGGTGTCAGAATTATAGAAATTCCATTTGATTCTCATAGAAAGTATATGGGGGTTGTTGTCAAATATGATCAAAATAGTATTTTATTTGTCAAAGGGGCCTTTGAAAAGCTAATTGATAAGTGCAAATATTACATGTCTGAATGTGGTACAATAAAACAATTAGGGTATAATGAAAAACGAATTATTACTAAGAAAAATGAGTCAATGTGTATGTCTTCTATGAGGGTTTTGCTTTTGTGTATGAAATACGGTTCAGATACAGTAGATGGCATGATTTTGTTAGGGCTTGTTGGGATGATAGACCCAGCAAAAAGGGGTGTTAAATTAGCAATTGAAAAGGCAAGAAAAGCAGGTGTAAAGACAATTATGATTACAGGTGACCACAAACTAACAGCCTTTTCAATTGCAAAAGAGCTTGGTATTGCATCTTCATTTGAAGAAGTAGTGGAAGGAGAAGAATTAGAGAAAAACGAAAAAGTATTTGAAAGAAATATTGATAAAATTTCAGTATTTGCGAGGGTTGACCCATTGCACAAACTAAAGATTGTAAGGATGCTCAAGAAAAAAGGGAATATTATTGCAATGACAGGAGATGGAGTAAATGATGCGCCGGCAATCAAAGAAGCGGACATAGGAATTTCAATGGGAATAAGCGGTAGTGATGTTACAAAAGAAGCAGCGTCAATGATTTTGCTTGACGATAACTATACCACCATTGTCCACGCAATTGAAGAGGGAAGACTTATTTATAACAATATAAAAAAATTTATAAAATACCTACTTGCCTGCAACATTGGAGAAGTTTTGATAATGTTTTTTACATCCCTTTTAAATTTGCCAATTGCACTTTTGCCAATGCAAATTCTATGGATAAACCTTGCAACAGATGGTCTTCCTGCAGCAGCTCTTTCAATGTCAAAGAGTGAAGATAGTCTCATGAGACAAAAGCCAAGACCCAAAGATGAAAGTATTTTTGCGGAAGGACTTTTAAAAGAAATAGTTTTAAGAGGTTTTGCAATTGGCTGCTTTGCAACTTTGTCATTTTACCTTCCTATTATGAAAGGATATGATATAAAAATGGCAAGAACAATTGCATTTGCAACACTTGTTTTATCCCAGCTGATTTATTCATTTGAGTGTTCAACGCAAAAAAGGAATATCTTCAACATGTTATTTGGAAATTTATATCTATTATTTAGCGCAATTATATCATTTGTATTATTTTTACTGGTAATATATATACCACAGCTGGGTATAGTATTTGAGATAAATCGCTTGGGATATCTGGAATGGGGGATTATCATAATTTGTTCATTATTTCCTTCTCTGCTTCATTCTATATTTGCAAAAAATATCTAAAGTGATAAAATAATATAAGAAGGTCATTTGATAAAAAAATGTCAGATTTAAAATAAAAAACACCGTGAGAAAGGAGATTTGTAAGAGAATGAAGATTGTCATAATTGGAGGCGTTGCAGCTGGAGCATCTGCTGCTACAAAAGCGCGCAGAACTAATGAAAATGCTCAAATTATTCTCTTTGAGCAAGGTGAATATGTATCTTTTGCAAACTGTGGTCTTCCTTATTATGTTGGTGGTACAATTCCAAAACGGGAAAGCCTTTTGGTGGTAAGAGAAGAGCTGTTTAGGAAAAGATACAATATCGATGTGAGGGTGCTGTCTCAAATTACAAAAATCAACCGAGGCAGAAAAACAGTAACAGTTTTTGATAAGAAAAACAATACAACTTATGAAGAGAGCTATGATAAACTGATTATAGCAACTGGTGCAAGGCCTTTTGTTTTGCCATTTTTAAAGGATTGTGAAAATTCTTATACCTGTTTTACACTATATGATGTGGATAAAATTAAAGAAACTCTCACAAACAAGCTGATAAAAAAAGCTGTAGTAATTGGTGCTGGGTATATTGGTATGGAACTTGCTGAGCAATTACGTGAGATAGGGCTTGAATGCACAATTGTAGAGTTAAAAGACTCAATCTTGCCACAGTTTGACAAAGAGATGACAAATCCAATTTTAGATATACTAAAGACCAAGGGGATTGAGGTTAAAACTGGGGTTTCTGTAATTGATGCTAAAATTGAAAATGACGTTGCAAAGAAATTGATACTTTCAAATGATGAAGAGATAGAATGTGATGCAGTATTTCAGACAGCAGGGGTAATTCCAAATGTAGAGCTTGCAAAAGAGGCAGGGCTTGAAGTTAACAGAGGTATTGTTGTCAATAGCAAAATGCAAACATCTGATCCTGACATATATGCAGCAGGAGATGCAGTTGAAGTCAAAAGCATTATAACAGGCAAAAATGTATGGATACCACTTGCAGGTCCTGCTAACAAACAAGGAAGAGTTGCAGGGTGTAACGCAGCAGGTGGCAATTTGGAGTTCAAGGGCGTTATAGGTAGCTCTATTATTAAAGTGTTTGATTGGGCATTAGCAAAGATAGGTCTTAGTGAGAATGAATGTAAATCTCTGGGGCTTGACTACAATGTAACAATTGTTCATCCTCTTCACCATGCAGGGTACTATCCAGGTGGCAAACAACTAACCATAAAACTTATGTTTGATAACAAAACAGGTAAGATTTATGGTGCAGAGATTGTTGGAAAAGAAGGAGTGGACAAGCGCGCAGATGTAATTGCAACTGCTATATATGCAGGGCTTACAGTATTTGATTTAGAAAATCTTGACCTTGTTTATGCACCGCCTTTCTCTTCAGCAAAAGACCCTGTTATAATGGCAGGGATGACAGCTGCAAATATCATTAGAGGCGAGGTCAAGAATATCTTACCTGATAGAGTATATGACCTTCTTGATAACAAAGAATATTTTATACTTGATGTCAGAACTCCAGAAGAATATGAGTTTGGGCACATTAAAGGTGCTGTGAATATTCCCGTTGATGAGCTAAGAGGAAGGATAAATGAGCTTCCGAAAGACAAAAAGATAATTGCTTATTGCGGTGTTGGATTTAGGTCATACCATGCATGTTTAATTTTGAAGGCAAATGGATTTGACTGTCTGAATATGAGTGGTGGCTGGACTTCGTGGAGAATGTACTATCCTGATTTTGTAGAATAAATGGGGGACTCTAAAATGAGAACTTTTGCTCTTGTATGTGCTGCAGGTAGCGGCAAAAGGTTTGGGGGTAGCACCCCCAAACAATTTTTGTTTTTAGAAGACAAAATGGTAATTGAATATTCACTTTGCGTGTTTGAAAACTCACCTTTTATAGACGGTGTTGTAATTTTAATTCCGAACGGTTATAAAGATATTGGAGATGTACTCAAAGAAAAATACAAGAAAGTGCTCTTTTGGGATTATGGAGAAGATGAGAGAGCAAAGACGGTGAAAAAAGGCCTTGAACTTATAAAGGGCATGTGTGATTTTGTTGCTATACACGATGCTGTCCGTCCTTTTATTGATCTGGAATTAATAGAAAAATTAATTTTAGAGGTGAAAAGCAGCTTTGCAGTTGCACCAGCTGTGTCAGCAAAGGATACTGTAAAGTATGTAGTTGATGGATATGTACAAAATACAATTCCAAGAGAAAATGTCTATTTGGTCCAGACACCACAGGTTTTCAAGTTTGATTTGATATATGGGGCGTATGAAAAGTTTGAAGACACCTGTTTTACTGATGATCTGCAATATGTAGAGGCGCTTGGCGTAAAACCAAAGATAGTGGAAAATAGCAGTTTGAATTTTAAGATTACCACAAAAGAGGATATGATTTTTGCAAAGGCTATTGTGGAGCAGTTTTTAAAATAGTAAAATATCTTTTGAGAAATCTTTCAAAAAGAGGTAGTTTGATAGTGAAGGTATATGCACTGGTTGGACCAAGCGGTTCAGGGAAAAGCTATAAAGCATTGATTGTTGCTAAGATGATAGATGCAAACGCCATCATTGATGATGGCATTTTGGTGTATAATTCAAAGTTAATAGCAGGAAAATCGGCCAAAAAAGAGCCTACATATTTAGCATCCATAAGAAGAGCTCTTTTTATGGAGGATGACCATGCAAATGAGGTAAAGGAGGCTATAAAGAGGCTTAACATTGACAAAATATTGATTTTGGCAACTTCAAAGCAGATGGCACAAAAAATTGTGCAGCGTTTAGAGCTTGGTAGAATTGAAAAATTTATTGACATTCGTGAGGTTTCGACCGACTCAGAGATTAAAAAAGCAATGATAACAAGAAATAAAGAAGGAAAACATGTTGTGCCAGTGCCCACATTTGAGATAAAAAAGGACTTTTCTGGGTTATTGATATATCCTTTAAGACTTTTTAAAAGAATAAATCTAAACGACTACATTATTGCTGAAAAAACAATTGTGAGACCTACATTTAGTTATCTTGGAGAGTATACAATTTCTGAAAATGTTTTAATTGCCTATATAAAAAATGTGTTAAAGAAAAATCCAAATATTGCAAGAATACTATCAATCAATCTTGCTATAAGAAACAATCTTTTATATATAAAAGTAGAACTTATCTTGAAATTTGGCTGCAATATTAAGTTGGTACTTGAAAAGGCTCAAAAGGAAATAAAGGAAGAAATAGAATATTACACATCCATAAATGTTGAATACATTCATCTTATTGCGAAGGGCGTCCAAGTTTGAACTCAAAGAATTTTTTATTTGTATTTTCCCAATTTTTCTGTTGCATTTATTAGTGAGTTTCTAACTTCAAGTGAGACAACGTTATTTGCATTCCTATAATCAAATTGTTTGTTAAACTCACATATGTTTTGATAAAGGCGAGAAATTGCATCAAGCTCAATTTTACAGATTTTTTCAACAAAATTGTCAAGTTCTTTTGAGCGCAGATGGTTTTGAGAAAACTCTAATAAATCACAAAAATGGTAGAAGCAAAAACCTTTTGAGCTAAGTACCTTTTGCTGAAATTCCTTGTTTGTTTTCCACATAAAGAAGAACACATCAAAATAATTTTTCATTCTCGCATTTATTCTTTCACATATGACACATTGTGAGTTTATATTTTCTAAAAATTCAAGCAAATTATTTAAAAGAGCCTCTTTTGAGGTATGGTTATTTAAGATTCGCTTTAAAAACCCTTCTTTTTTTTGAAAATTTAAAAGCATAAAATGTGAAGAAAGAATCTTTTCAAAGTTAGTTTTTATTTCATAAAGATGAGTTTCTAACATAAGACCATAAGGAAGCTTATTTTTTTGCTCAAGCAACATGTGAAAATGTCGGGAGCAAAATCCTTTCTTATTTGTTTCAAGCCGCGAATCAACTTCCATGACACTTTCACCCAAGACAATTTCCAAACACTGTTTTTCAAAATTGTTTTCAAGATAACAAAATGCACATTCACAATCAACTGAGAAAGCATCATTTACAGGAATCATGTATATCTTTTCGTCACCCATTTGTTTTCAGCTCCTTTTTGAACTTGTATTCTCACTTCTTAATTTTTGCCATTTGATAATAATATGATAACTTTAATTTTACAGTTTTTGTGTTGGTAACTCAATATTGAATTGTTTTAATAGAATATTTATAAAAAAATTGGGTATAAAACTTTTAAGATAAATATAAAAGCTGGAGTGAGAAATTTGATGAAAGTTACACCAGACAAATTAAAAAGGTATGTAAACTTGTCTGAATTCAATTTTACTACTACTGATGAAGTTGAGCCATTGAGATCAATAATTGGTCAAGAAAGGGCAAGAAAAGCGTTTGAGTTTGGCCTTAAGATTAACACAAAAGGTTATAACATTTATATGTGTGGTCCAACAGGTACAGGCAAGACAAGTTTTACCGAAAGCTATCTTAAAGAAGTTGCAAACCAAAAACCTGCTCCAAATGACTGGGTATATGTATATAATTTTTCCAACCCTGACTCACCAATTGCAATTGGTCTTCCGAAGGGTATGGGAAAAGTTTTTAAAAAGGATATGTCAGATTTTGTTGAATCTGTTGTAAACGACCTAAAAAAAGTGTTTGCAAGCGAAGAGTATGAAAATGACAAGAATAATATCTATAACGAGTATCAGGAAAAAAGGACTCAGCTTTTAGATGACTTAGCTGAGGAAGCAAGAAGGTATGGCTTTGAAATAAAGTATACACCAAGCGGTGTATATTTTATCCCAATTGTGAATGGAAAAGCCATTTCGGATGCTGAGTATCCTGAGCTTGATAAATCAATAAGAGATGAGATGGAGAAAAAGATTAAAAAGCTTCAGCTTGATACGCAAGAGGTACTAAAGAAGATAAAGCTTCTTGAAAAAGAGTCAAAAGAAAAAATAAAAGAACTTCAAAAGAGAATTGCAGTGTTTACTATAAGTCATTATGTCTATGAAATCAGAAACAAGTACAAAGAAAATAAAAAGATACTTGACTTTATTGACGGTGTTACAAATGATATAGTGGAAAATCTTGAAGAATTTTTGGACAGAGACGATGAAGAACAAGGCTTACCTTTTCAGTTTCTTCAATATAAAAAGATTCCTAATTTAGACAAGTACAAGGTGAATGTAATTGTAGACAACTCAGATTTAGATGGTGCACCTGTTGTATATGAGGTAAACCCTACTTACTATAATCTCGTAGGGAAGATTGAATATGAAAATGAAATGGGGAATGTTTTAGTCACTGATTTTACAAAGATAAAAGCTGGTGCAATTCACAGGGCAAATGGTGGATATTTGATACTCCAAGCGAAAGACATTTTAAGCTATCCTCAAGCATGGGAAGCCTTAAAAAGAGTCTTAAAAACAGGTGAGATAGTTATTGAAAATCTAAAAGATGTTTATGGACTTTTTATTACATCAACTCTAAAACCAGAACCAATACCGGTTGATTTAAAAGTAATTCTGATTGGAAATGAATACATCTACAATATCTTATATGCTTATGACGAAGATTTCAGAAAACTTTTTAAGATTAAAGCTGATTTTGACAGTGAGATGGAGTATACTCAAGAAAATGTATATAAAATGATTCAATTCATAAGTTCATTTTGTAAAAAGGAAAATGCTCTGCCATTTTCAAAAGAAGCGGTTGAAAAAGTGGTTGAGTATTCATGTAGGCTTGTTGAAAATCAAGAAAAGCTCTCAACACGCTTTAATGACATTGTTGAGATATTGGCAGAGGCAAGCACATGGGCACAGCTTGAAACAAGCGATGTGGTAAAGAAAGAACATGTCATAAAAGCAATTTGCGAAAAGGAATACAGAAGTTCAAGATATGAAGAAAAGATAAATGAGATGATTGAAGATGGAACAATACTTGTTGATGTTGACGGTTATAAGGTTGGCCAGATAAATGCGCTTGCAATTTTGGATGTGGGCGATTATGTGTTTGGGAAACCTTCACGTATAACAGTTACCACAAGCAGCGGCAGAAGTGGTATAATAAATATTGAACGCGAGGTGCAGATGTCAGGCAAGACTCACAGTAAAGGCATAATGATAATCTCAGGGTATATTGCCGAGATGTTTGCTCAAGATATGCCGCTTACACTAAATGCTACAATATGCTTTGAGCAGCTGTACTCTGGCATTGAAGGTGATTCAGCATCAGTTGCTGAACTGTGTGCTCTTCTTTCTGCCTTGAGTAGTGTTCCAATTTACCAGGGAATTGCAATCACTGGTTCAATCAATCAAAAAGGAGAGATTCAGCCTGTTGGTGGTGTGACAAAAAAGGTAGAGGGGTTTTATTATGTCTGCAAGAAAAAAGGGTTTACAGGTAAGCAAGGTGTGATAATTCCTTATCAAAATATAAAGAATTTAGTTTTGTGTGATGAGGTTATAGAGGATGTTAAAGATGGCAATTTTCATATCTGGGCGGTAAAATCAATTGGTGAGGCTATGGAGATTTTGACAGGGAGAAAGTTCGAGGAGGTTGTGATGCTTTCAAAACAGAAGCTTAGAAGATATTTAGATAATCTTACAAATATAAATCAACAAAACAAAGAAAAGGAGGCGTGAAGTTGATGGATGTATTAGAAGTTTTAAGGGGAAGAAGAAGCATAAGAAAATACAAAAAGAACATGCCACTTGACAAGGAGATTATTGAAAAGATAATTGATGTTGCGCGTTTTGCGCCAACAGCCCGCGGAAATCAAGGATGGGAGTTTGTTGTTGTAACAGATGATGAGCTAAAAAAACAGATTGCGCAAAAAGCGCGTTATGGAAGGTTTATAGAAGATGCTTCGTGTTGTGTTGCAATTTTGTATGAAAAGGGCTTTGAGTATATTTTAGAAGATATGGCAGCAGCTTCGACTTATATCTTAATCGCAGCGAAGGCGTTGGGACTTGGTAGTTGTTGGGTTGCAAGCTATAAAAAAGAACACTCTGAGGAAGTAAAAAGGCTTTTGAATGTACCTGAGCATTTAGAGCTATGTGCGCTAATTAGCATAGGATATCCCGACGAAAATCCTGTGAGAAATAAAAAGGAGCTATCTTCAATCTTGCACTGGAATAAATACTAAAGATAAGTTTAATTTTTTAGAATGGGGGGGTTAAAAGAGTGTTCAAAGAACTTGAGATAAGGACAAAAGATAGGATTGACTTTGTAGACATTACAAGTAAACTTAAAGAGATTGTAAGACAGTCAAATATTGAAGAAGGGCTTATGACTGTGTTTGTTCCTCACACCACGGCAGGTGTTACAATCAATGAACATGCTGACCCTTCGGTTGTGACTGATATCAAAAAACAACTTGAAAAATTGATACCCGTAAACAATGGTTATAGCCACAGCGAAGGCAATTCTGATGCACATATAAAAGCAAGCTTGATAGGTTCATCTGTCAATATAATAGTTAGAAATGGTGAGCTTATGCTTGGTACATGGCAGGGAGTATTTTTCTGTGAATTTGACGGACCGAGAAGAAGAAAAATTTACGTGTATATAAAGTGATATGTTGCAAAAAATATTAAAGTGATAAAAGCCAACGCCTGCACACCTGCCAAAATATAATTGTTTTTACTTAAAACGGCAGGTGTTCCAGGCTTATTATTGTATTTGACAAAGCAAAGACCTTGTGCTAAAATAAATTACGCAAAGAAAAGCGGGTATGGCGGAATTGGCAGACGCGCTAGACTTAGGATCTAGTGGCAACAGCCGTGGGGGTTCAAGTCCCTCTACCCGCACCAAAAAATGAATACTCTTGACAAGGGGAAGGAAAGAGAGTAAAATATATAATTGCGATGCCGGAGTGGCGGAACTGGCAGACGCACAGGACTTAAAATCCTGGGACCTGAATAAGGTCGTACCGGTTCAAGTCCGGTTTCCGGCACCAGATATCGCGGGGTGGAGCAGCTGGTAGCTCGTCGGGCTCATAACCCGAAGGTCGGAGGTTCAAATCCTCCCCCCGCAACCAAAAATTTTAAAATATCAAAGATGGCGGCGTAGCTCAGTTGGCTAGAGCATGCGGTTCATACCCGCAGTGTCAGCGGTTCGAATCCGTTCGCCGCCACCATTTTATGTCTAAAAAAGTAGATGGCCCCGTGGTCAAGTGGTTAAGACACAGGCCTTTCACGCCTGTAACAGGGGTTCGAATCCCCTCGGGGTCACCAAAACAGAAAAGATGAGAAAAAAGGGCTTTGTAAAAAGCCCTTTTTTATTTTAATTGTAAAAAATACAAAAATTTTTTATAATAAAAGTAAGTAAGTACTTACTAAAAAACTTAGGGGAGGGAGTGATATTAAAATTGAGGAAAAGTGAAGATACTAAGAACAGAATAATTCAATCAGCCATAAAGTTGATTTCACAAAATGGTTATGCTGCCACAACAACAGCACAAATAGCAAAAGATGCAGGGATTTCTGAAGCTACACTGTTTAAGTATTTTAAAGACAAGGAGAATTTACTTCATAAAGTTGTAAGTGTTGCCCTGACACAAATCTTAGATTCTATTGCTCTTTCTCCTCTTAAAGAAAATATCAAAAAGAACAAGGATTTAAAAACTTCTGAATTTTTGAGGTCTATAATAAATGAAAGACTTGAAATGCTAGACAGAAACATTGACCTTTTTAAGATTATTCTAATAGAGATTCAGTATAATGACTCTCTCAAGAATGAGGTTATAAAAAATATGGTGCCTAAAACCTGTGAGGCAAAGGGTTTGATTGAGAGGATACTAGTACGAAAAGGGAATATTTCAAAAGAGATGGCAAAAGGCATTTCAAGAATGATGATAGGCACTCTTCTTACTTTTTTATTCCAAAAATATATTCTGGGCATTGAGACAACAAGTGATGAGATTGAAGAGGAGATAGAAAATGTATTAAATGTGATAAAAAAGTCTATTGGGGAGGAGTAAAAGGATGATAAAGGCGATATTGCAATCTAAAAACTTTAAGGTATTTTCTACTGTCCTTTTTTTAATTTCAATTTTTACTTTCTTTTTGACAGGGTGCAGAGAAGAAAATGCTGAAGATGTGTACTCATCAACTGTAGAGGTATCGACTATTGATATAAACACTGAGATTGCTGGGAGAGTAGAGAAAATCTTTATTGAAGAAGGCTCTAAGGTTAAAAAAGGTGATATAATAGCAAAGATTGATTCAAACCTTTATGAAATTCAAAAAAATATAGCACAGGCAAACCTTGAAGTTGCTAAATTGTCTGCGGATATCGCTGAGCAAAATTGGGAATTAGCAAAACTAAAATATCGGCTTCTTTCTAAAAAACCATCGAAATACCAGATTAATCAGATAAAAGAAAATATTCTACAGCTACAAGATATAAAATCAGGAAATGAAAATAACATTGAATTTTTAGAAGAGAACATAAAAAATTTAGAAAAGATGAAAATGGCTAATTTGGACACAATAAAGCTATTATCAGAGCTAAAAATGCAATTAAATTCCCTAAAGGCTCAAAATAGTAGTCTGACACATCAGATTAATTCATTAGAAAACCAACTTGAAATGGTGAAAAACGAATCTGTTACAGATGAGGATAAAATGATTACTGAGATTTCTGTTGACATTGCAAAGAGAAACTATTTGCAAGCTCTCTCTTATGTAAATATGGCAGAGCAGAACTTAAAAATTGGTAATTTGAATCTGAGAAAGACCACAATTACCTCACCTGTTGATGGTATTGTTTTAACAAAAGGGGTTGACCAAGGACAGTTTGTTGGTATTGGTACGTTTATAGCTCAAATAGGCTTAAGCGACTACTATCTTAAGATATATGTTCCTTCAGCACAGCTACAAAAACTTTCGCTTGGTAAGAAGGTTGAGATTATCTTAGATAGCAACAAAAAAGCGTATGGTGAGATTGTGTTTATTTCTGATAAAGGAGAGTTTACACCAAGGAACGTAGAGACAAAAGAGGAAAAACAAAAAGTGGTTTTTATGGTCAAGCTAAAGATAATAAAGAATAAAGATATTTTAAGACCTGGGATGCTTGTTGATGTAAAGATTTGATTTTACAAAATTTGGGGTGATGATAGGTGGAATATGCAATCAAGGTAGAGGGGCTTACAAAAAGGTTTGGAGAGTTTGTTGCGGTAAATGACATATCATTTAGTATTCCCAAAGGTAGCCTCTTCGCCTTGCTTGGGCCAAATGGGTCTGGGAAGACAACCACAATTAAAATAATCTGCGGTGTTTTAAGAGCTACAAAAGGATATGTAGAAGTACTTGGAAAGGATGTCTCAAAATATCCAGAACAAGTAAAGCAAAATATAGGCTATGTCTCTCAAAAGTTTAGTCTATATGAGGATTTAACAATTGTAGAGAACATAGAATTTTATGGTGCGATATATGGCCTTTCTAAGGATGAGATTGAAGAGAAAAAGGCAAAGCTACTTAAATTTTTTGGTTTTGAAGGCAGAGAAAAATCGCTTGTCGGCACGCTTTCTGGCGGAATGAAACAAAAACTTGCCTTTGCCTGTGCTACACTTCACAATCCACAAATCTTAATCTTAGATGAGCCAACAGCTGGAGTTGACCCTATTTCAAGAAAAGAGTATTGGGAGATGATAAGAGTTTTTTCTCAAAGTGGTGTGACGGTATTAGTAACCACCCATTATATGGATGAGGCTGAGAGGTGTGACTATGTCGCTTTTATGTTCAATGGGATTTTGAAAGAGGTAGACACACCTGCAAATGTCAAGACAAAGTATTCGTCACATAGTATTGAAGATGTGTTTGTGAAGGTATTCTCACAGTAAAAAGATTGCTTTAAGATAGAGGTGAGATTTAAAATGAATGATTTCTCAATAAGAAGATTTGTTGCCATTGCGAAAAAGGAGTTTATTCAAATTAAAAGAGATAAGGCAAGTTTTGTTATAGCATTTGTAGCACCATTTATTATGCTTATGCTCTTTGGCTATGCTGTCAAGATGGATGTCGAAAATGTGAGCATAGGAATACTTGACATGGCAAAGACACAAGAGAGTAGAGAACTTATAAGAAAGCTTCAGAACACAAGGTATTTTAAGCCAACCTTTTTTGCACAAAATCAGGTAGAGATAGAAAGTAGTCTTGACAGTGGAAAAATCAAAGCAGCTTTGATTATCCCTTCTGACTTTACAAAACTTCTTAAACAAAACAAAAGTCCTGAGGTACTTTTCATAGTAGATGGGACAGACCCCACAATTGCAAAGACAGTATTTTCAAGCGGTATTTTGACAATGCAAAACTTTGCACAGAAAAACTATTTTGTAAAACCTATTGTTGATGTCAGAACACGTGTAAAATACAATCCTTCTATGAAAAGCGAACTTTTTACAATCCCTGGTCTTATGGGACTTATTATGCAAAATATAACCATAATACTTACAGCCTTCGCAATTGTAAGAGAAAGAGAAAAAGGTACAATGGAACAGTTAATAGTAACTCCAATAAAATCTATCGAGCTAATTTTAGGGAAACTTGTTCCTTATACATTTCTTGGACTGGGTGACTTTTTAGTTGCGCTCCTGTTTGGAATACTATGGTTTAAGGTACCTGTGAGAGGCAATATTCTTTTGCTGTTTATCTTGGGGATGGAATTTGTCATTTGTGCGCTCATGATAGGAATGCTCATATCTTCTGTCTCGAAAACACAGCTTCAGGCAATGCAGCTTGCACTTTTGTTTTTGTTGCCAAGTGTGCTGCTTTCAGGTTTTATGTTCCCCCGCGAAGCAATGCCAGCTGTGATAAGGTTTGTAGGTAATTTTGTTCCTCTTACTTACTTTTTGATAATATTAAGAGGGATCATTCTCAAAGGTGTGGGGATAGAATATCTGTGGGATGAGGTCTTGGTGTTGATATTTTTAGGGCTTGTACTTCTTTTTATTTCAATAAAGAGATTTTCAAAGAGGCTTGACTGATTTAAGCATCTTGGAAAAATTGAAAATCTTTTTGGTTGACATCTGGTGGGAGTTTGGCTTAAAATATTATAATGTAAAGAAGAATTTATAAGCTTTTGCGGATGTGGCGGAATTGGCAGACGCGCAAGACTCAGGATCTTGTGGGGCTCTCCCCATGGGGGTTCAAATCCCCCCATCCGCACCAGATGAGAAAATATAAAAAATGACCTCACCAGGGAACAAAGCTGGTGAGGTTTTTATTTTTTGGAGTAATAAAAATAACTATTACTACCATGCAAAACATTTACCAAAGCCAATTTTATTCTACTTATTCAAAAATTTTTCACAAGTTCTCTCTATTCTTTTTACAACCTCTTTCTTACCAAGTACCTCCATCATCTCAAAAAGCCCGGGAGTAACTGTTCTTCCACTTATACAAACTCTGATTGTATGAATAATGTTTGCCGCCTTTACATTTAAGCTTTCGGCTTTTTTGCGAACAAGACTTTCAATCTCAGGAGCTGAAAAAGGTTCTAAGTTTTTTAGCTCATCTGAAAGAGATTTAACGATATTGAGATTTTCAGGTGTTAGGTATTTTTCAACTCCTTTTTGATCATATTCGTAGCTATCATCAAAAAAGTATGTGCTTGCATCCACAACCTCGACTAAAGTCTTTACCTTTTCACGAACAAGTTTCAAAGCAGATTTTACATACTCTTTGTCAAACCTCTCAATTTCGATGCCTTTTTTAGAGTAGAAATATTTCATTCTTTCATACAAGTCTTCAATATGAATCTCTTTCAGATAATGACCATTTATCCATGTGAGCTTATTTATATCATATATAGCAGCATTTTTGGACACTTTCTCAAGCTCAAATTTTTCAATAGCTTCATCAAGTCCAATTATTGTTCTATCTTCTCCAGGTGACCAGCCGAGCAACAAAAGATAATTCACAATAGCCTCTTTTAAATAACCATTTTCAAAAAACTCTTCCACAGAGGTTGCACCATGGCGTTTGCTCAATTTGCTTCTATCTGGCGCTAAAATCATTGGAACATGAGCAAATTGGGGCGGGGTTAGATTTAAAGCCTGATAAATAATAAGCTGTTTTGGCGTGTTTGAAAGATGTTCTTCAGCTCTTATTACATGTGAGATTTTCATAAAATAGTCGTCAACCACACATACAAAGTTATACGTTGGATTGCCGTCTGATTTTAATATTATAAAATCATCCAACTGGTCATTTGAAAACTCAACATCTCCTCGAATTATGTCATGGACTACTGTAATACCATCTTGTGGTGCCTTTATTCTGACAACTGCCTTTTCACCATTTTTTATTCTTCTTTTTGCTTCCTCTAAACTTATATTTCTGCATTTTTTGCTGTATTTGTAAGATACCTTATTTTGCTTTGCAATTTCCCTTTCCTTTTCAATCTCTTCTTGGGAGCAAAAACAGTAGTAAGCCTTACCTTCTTCTAATAGTTTATTGATGTACTCCATATAAATGTCTTTCCTTTGAGATTGGAAATATGGTCCAAACTCTCCACCAATGTCAGGTCCTTCATCCCATTCAATTCCAAGCCATCTCAAACTTCTCATAATACCTTCTGCCCACTCTTCTCTTGACCTCTCAAGGTCAGTGTCTTCTATACGCAAAATGAACTTTCCATTGTGTTTTTTGGCAAATAGATAGTTAAAAAGTGCTGTCCTTGCACCGCCTATGTGAAGCTGACCTGTTGGACTTGGTGCAAATCTAACTCTTACCATCTTTTTACTCCTTTCATTTAAAGCTTTATTTTGGTTCAGTGTTAGTTTTGTGACAGATTGTATTATAACATAAAAATGTTAATGAAAGAGTATCTTATCTTTTTATCTACCTTATAATTCATGATAGAGCAAAAATATATTACATTTGCAAAAAACTGTTTGGGATTTGTAAATAAAAAATTAATTTTAATTTATGAAAATTTCCAATTATAACATAAAAAATTTATCTAATTTGCCCATTGCATTATGTTTTTTTTTGATATAACTATTTACAGTTACTTTATCCAATGAAAGGAGTTGATGATTGTTTGTATATATGACACCTTTTAAATACTTCAAACCTATTTCCCGTCAAAAAGGACTCAAAGTTGATTAATAAACATTAAAAATTTATTATTCTGACAAGGTTTATTTTTACAATTCTGATATTAATAACTATTAGTAATAACTGTTACCTTGTTCTTCTTAAATTGCTTTAATGGAATATAGACAAAGGAAAACTTTTAGAAAGTTCTTATAATAACACACATATTGAGTTTTTACTGTAAAAAAAAATTTAACAAAAGCAAGGGGGCTAAGTAGAATTGATTAAAAATAAATTTTATATTTCTCTTGCTTTAATTATAATACTGATATTTAACTTTTGTGTAGCTTTTTCGGCAGATTTAAAAGGTATTTACCTTGGCGTTAGCACTTACAGTAGTCCAAATGGCTCATGCACATATGGCGATAGAGCAGGTGCTCATTATGTTTATAATTTAGCTGATAGTTTATGGAGAAATGCATGGGTAACTGCTTATCTTATAAAACTCAATAGTGAAGCGAATGAATCCTATTTGAAGGATACTTCACTTACGTCACAGGCTGATTTGTTAGTTTATTCTGGACATGGACTGTGTCTTTCTAAAGAGAATACTGCTCACTTTTTTGCAAGAAGTACAGGTGAAACTTGGCATAACAGTTCGATGGAATATAATGATGAGGTGAATGCAAGAACAAACGAAGTTCGATTTGGGCGCAGTAATCTAAAATGGATTATAATGTATACATGTAACTGGCTTACCAACAACGGGGATCAAGAAAAATTAGAGAATATTTATAAAACATTTGAGGGCGCAACACTTGTTATGGGTTTTGCATCTACCATGTATTTAGACAGTCGTGAAGCAATTAAATTTGCGCAGTTTTTGGTAGCGGATAAATTAAGTTTTAAAGATGCATTTGTGCAAGCTGCAAGAATTTATCAGCCACAAAGGCAAGATGGTCAAAGCAGTATTGTTCGTATAATGGGATATAAATTAGCAGCGAATGATTCGCTTTATAGTTTTTATGGCTGTCGACCTGAAAAAGAATGGTATAGAAATTACAAGCAAGGATATAGTATAATAGCAGATGTAAAAATACCTGCAACTGGGGTAGTTATTAGGTAAATGAGAGGGGTTGAGCTAAATGAAAATAAAAAATGCTAAAATGCAAAGTATATTAAAAATTTCTTTTATAGTGCTAATAATTGCTTTTATAACGGGTTATTTTTTGTATATTAAAGCAAACAGGATACCGCCGCTTAATATTCCTATGCCAGGAAATGAAATACCTGACATAGACTATAAAGTGACAGCCAAATTTGACAATTTGCCTGTTGAAGCTATGGTATACAAATTTAAAAAGCCAAAAAACATAGATACAGAGATTAAATCTTTAGCTAAAATATTTGGACTAAAAGGTGAAGTGGAATATCAACCTATATGGAGAGCTTATTCGATAAAGGAGAAAATAGATGAAAAGTATTATCGTGAATTTGAATATGAAATTGATACAGGGAGATGGCATTATGTAGATAGAAAAGAACTTAATAATGATGATCCACAAAATCTACCTTCTGATGAAGAAGCAAAAAAAATTGCACTTGACTTTTTGAAAAAGAATGGTATTTATGATAAAAGATTTATTTATTGTGCAGTTACAGACGATTCCTCTGGCGATAAAATTACAAATGATTATAAGGTTCATCACAAGAGTGTATATTTTTATCCCGTGGTAGAAGGAAAGCCTGTGTATGGTGTTTCGAGGATAATAGTGGTTGTAGGTGATAATGGTAAGATAGTAGAAGTTTATAAATGGTATAAGGAGTTTGAAGAATACAATAAGGTAAAGATAGTGCCTGCAGAGAAAGCTTTTGAAAAAGTTAAAAATAGAGAAGCATCGAATAATATCAATCCTATGGCAAAGTCTGCAACAATCAAAGAAGTTGTTCTTGCTTACTGGGAAGATGCAGGTACAATTGAAGAGCAGCCATATTTGCAACCTGTTTGGGTATTTGTTGGTGAGGCAGTGACAGAAGATGGAAAGGTGGAAAAATTTGATGCGATTGTTCCGGCTATAGAGTAAAAGTTCGGACTGGTTGTTTATGTAGGGATGTCTCAAGACAATAATTATTGATAATTAATATACAGTAAAAAATAAGAGGGTTGAGGTAAAGTTACCAACCAACCCTCTTGCTTTTTCTATTTCCTCTTGGCTACAAAAACAATAATAAGCTTTTCCTTCATCCCATTCAATTCCAAGCCATCTCAAGCTTCTCATAATACCTTCTGCCCATTCTTCCCTTGACCTTTCTAAATCGGTGTCTTCTATACGCAAAATAAATTTTTCATTGTGTTTTTTGGCAAATAGATAATTAAAAAGTGCTGTCCTTGCACCGCCTATGTGAAGCTGACCTGTTGGACTTGGTGCAAATCTAACTCTTACCATCTTTTTACTCCTTTCATGCTAAGTTGCGTTTTGGTTTGGCATTATAAGTTGTTTAATTTATAACAGATTGTATTATAACACAAAAATGCTGCTTAGAGAGCTGATTTTTTGAGAAAGAAAATAAATATTTTTTACTTTCAATTTCATAAACTGCACAGAAATTTAAAGAAATAAAGAGCAAATTAAAGCGTGTAGGAGCTAGATTTAAAAAATGAAGAGTAAAAAAAAAGCGAAAAATGGATGTTGACATAGTATGAAATGTTTGAATAAAATCTTAGCATAAAATTAAGTCCAGAAAGTGGACAAATAAGAAGATTTAGTTTATGTATCAAGGAAGCAAGAAAATATTACAAATATGAGGAAAGTGACCAGACTGTTTAGATGTTTTAAATGATTGATAACGCTCATATTGAGCGTTCTGCAAAAGGCTAAATTAAATTTTAAAAACTTTTTGCAGATAGGGACACCATCTTCAGATATAACGATATTAGGGTCTGAAGTAGGTGTAGTATTTTTAGAGGCTCTTGTATTTAGAGGAATAACGATTTTGGAGAAGTTGAAGGTGTTTTTTAAAGTGGAGTAGATGTTATGTGAATCCAAGGCGCTGTCAGCAATGAAAGTGGAGAAATTTTTGGGAATATAAGAGAATAAAGTTTTTAGCGAAGGAATTAAAGCTTTAGAGTCGCAGATACTTTTATGTTCTATAGGATCAGAAGAAGTAGAATCAGAGTTAAACAGAGGTAATAAAGCTAAGGGTATACCAAGAGCATTTGTAATGACAGCAAATTTTAAAGCCCAGCAGAAATGGCCATTTACAAACATAAGGCGGATATTAGAATTAGCATTAGCAGTTTTAGGCAAGGAAGAATAGACAATAGAATAGATTTTATCAGAGGACAGCTCAGGGTTAGCTTTTGAGGTATTTTTCAAGAGAGATTGAATGAATTTAGGGTTGTTTTCACGAACCTTTGGGACAATACCGGTTGTATCGAAGATTAAGATTGAAGCAAGTTCAGGGGATTGTTGGAGAGAAATATTGTGTGCATGGATAGAGATATTTTGGAAAAGTTTATGGATTTCGCTGTTAAAGATTTTTCTGAAGCGCGAGAAAGTGGAAATAGAGGGAACATTGCCATTTAGGTTACAGAATGAACGAAGTTCATAGGAGTTAAGAAGTACAGCGCGAAGCTGAGTAAGGGTATTGAGTTTGAGTAATTTTTGGACAAAGAAGCAGAGAAGCATAGATTCTAAGGAGAAACATCTATGCTTGCCAAAGTGTTTATAGTAAGCATTGTAGAAAGAAGAAGGTATGTAGTTTGATAAGTTGATGAATTTATTGAACAAGCCTAAAAGGCTTTCAGGCTTGTAGAGAGCCGAAGCCTTTAGGTGGGAGAATAGATCTAGGAAAGAAAGTTGTTTAGGTTTGTTGTTGAACATTTTGTACCCTCCTCATAGTAGAAAATTTGTTTTATATAATCATATTTTACTACAACTATGAGGAGGGTGACCAGACTTTTTTGAATCTTTCTAAAGCTTGATAACGCTCATATTGAGCGTTCTGCAAAAGGCTAAATTAAATTTTAAAATTTGGAGGAGGAAAGTGTAATGAATGCAAGAAATAAGAAGTTTTTAAGTATGATTTTAGCAATGTTTTTGGTACTCCAATTTTTACCGTTCAATATGTTTGCTGCTGATGGAGAAGTTCAGATGTCTGGACGGGAAGCTGTTGATTATGCTTTGTTTTCTGCAAGTCGAGAGAGCGCATTATTACTGAATGGTTCAAGAATCAGCATAAAGGGTGATGTGCATACTAATGCGGACTTTGTGTATCAAGGTTCAGAGCTTGTTATTGACGGTGTATGTGAAGCTTCAGGTAAAGTGAGTGCAAAGAATGCAAAAGCTTTAATAACCAAAGAAATTGAATGTGCACCCATTATTGATATGTCAGATTATACTACTGAGATTAAAACAATAGCAAGTGAAAATACTGAGGTATTTGAAGCTGACCTGAAATATCATGGGAACAGTATAGTATTCGAGAAATCTATCGTTGCTAATGGGAGTATTTTTGTAAATGGTTCGAAATTTACAACTAATGACTATATAATAGCAACGAAAGATATTTCAATTAATGTGGTGAAAAGTGAAATTGGCTTTAAAGATGGGAGTGTTATTTGTTCTGAAACAGGTAATATTACATTTAATGGTTCTGGGTTAATATAAAGGGTATCATTTATGCGCCCAAAGGAACTGTTACTATTTATTCGGGAATATTTACTTTGAAAGGGAAGATACTGGGAAATAAAATAATTTTTAGAGGAAGTACTTTAAATGTACAGAGTAGCAAAGAGGATATAGATTTAATTTACAGAGAAACAGATATAATTTTTGATCAAATTCGAAATGAATATGAATGCAATATTGAACATAAAATATCATTTACGATAGTGGACAAGTTTGGCAAACCAGTACCGAATGTTATCTGTTCAATAAGTGTTACAGGCAATGCAACTGCACCAAGTTCTGTTACGACCAATAGTGATGGAAGAGCAACTATTGTTATTTCGGATAGTATGAATGAATCAATTACGCTAACAATAAGATTAATGGTAGTTTTGAAAATGACCTTATTGGGTGGCAAACGGACGGAGATGGGAGAGCAACAACTGGGCTTGGCTTTGTAAAGCCGACAGATGGAAGCAAGATGGGGATTATTTCAACAGGTTTAGGCTATACGTTAGAACATGGTGAGCTAAAGCAAAGAATATTTATACCTGAATATGCCAACAAGTTAATATTTGATTGGAATGTTTTATCAGAAGAATTTTTAGAATGGATAGGTTCACGCTACAATGATCCATTTGTTGTAACAATAACCTTAGAGGGTGAAAATGGGCAGGAGGTTAAGATTTTAGATTTGGACATAAATAAAATAGCTTCAATGTTTAATGCGACAGAAACTAACGGTGGGAATTTAATAAATGTTTCACCTGAGATAGTGTTTGATAAAGGCGATGTATGGATGACAGACTGGCAGACCACAGAATTTGATGTAACACCATTCAGAGGGCAGAATGCAGTTTTGAAATTTAGCGTTAAAGATGTGGTTGATACCATATATACGACAGCTGTGTTGATAGATAATATTAGATTTGATGTAAATTACGGATATTCAGGGCGACCAGTAGAAGTTGATCCACTGATGTTTAGCAAAGATTTTAGCAGGGGTATTTTTAATAACACAAAGGGAATAAGTTATATATTTTATGATCCAAAAAACTTTAAATCACAAGCAGAGTTTGCGAGAAAATGGGTTAGATTTAAAAATGGATACAAGAGTATAGAACAGGTTAAAGCCATCCAAGTAGAAACAGAGGAAGTATTTGGTAAAGAATGGAATAATATGAAAGATGATGGGATTGACGATGTAATTTTGTTTTTTCACGGTAAGTATTATGCTATAATGATAAATAATGATAGAGACATTGATGGTGATAAAAAAACAGATAAAGAAAACCTAACAGTCAATCCAGATGGGAAGACACTACACGATGATTCAGCAACTGAAATAAGGAAATTAAAGGAAAAGAAAATAAAGGAACTAGTATTGCTAAGTTGTAATAATGGTCTGCTTGATGCTATAGACACTAAAGCAACAATAAGTGAAAAAGATAAAAAATTAGTTACCCTTGGTAACGTGGCACAGGCATTTTTAGAAACGCAGGATGTTGAGAAAGTAGAGGGGTTTGATGGCTCATTGAGTTTTTTCGGGGGCACATGTTTTCCAAGAATTGCTTTAGACCAGAGTTCTTTTTACGAACAGCTTGAGCAATTAGAGAATTATAAAAGGCACAAAAATTTTCCAAGGCCGGTTGGACTTTCGTATAATCCTTTCGGAATAAAAGTATTACCTGTTGGGAAGGTCATATATTTTAAAGATAGAAATGGAAAGACGAAATGTTCATATAAGTGTGATAAATTTTTAGTAGAGATAGAGGTGATAGGTAATTATGATGGAAAAGAGTGAAAGCAAAAAAGGGATGGGTTGTTGGGCAATATTAACAATCAGTGTAGGTATGTTTATTTTTTGGTGGTATATATATCCTATTATACCTTTTGAAGTTAAAACTTATTATGTTGGTTGGATAGAGAGTGACAAAGAAATAGAAAAAATTATTTAGCGAGACAGTTTTGTAGAATATGAGGTTAATATGTTGTTAGTGTTAGGGTATGATAAAAATAAAAGCTATCGTGTCCAGAAACTATTAGAAAAACTGAGAAAGGTGGATAGTAATAAATATAAATTGTTAGTAGTCTATGGTTCACGAATTAAAAGAATTAAGAAATCAATGGACAATATTTGTACTTTTGATGTGTTAGAATTTGAAAGAAATATACCTGAAAACAAAATTCATTATTACTTAATAGACAGAAGAATCCCTGCAATAAGTCCTGAATTTTGGGGGATAAGAATAATTGATTATAGTACCAAAATTAGTTTGTTAAATGTTATTGTACAAAATGTTGTAGATATTTATTATGGACAATCAATTAGGTTGTTGAATAATAAATATTACCAACAATACATAAAATAAACAAAAGTTTTTGATTCCATTCATAAGTAAAAGAAAACTTCTTACCTTCTAATTTTCTAAAAAGTTGCTCAAATAGAAAAGTAATTAATATCCAATCAATAAATCTTTTATGATTTCTAAATTCCTTGAGCCTCACATTCTCAGGATTATATTCTCCTTTTAATTTGCTAAATAGTCTTTCAATCTTTGTTCTCTGCTTGTATAGCTTTTTACCCTCTTCAGTTTCTAAAAATCTTATGTTCTTGCTTCTAAAACTATTGCTAACATTGTTTTTATTTTTCATGTTTCTTTTATTTATCCCAGCAACAAATTTAACTTTAAGCTTATTTGCTATATTAAATCAGCTGCTACAATCGTATCCCGCATCTGCTAAAACAATCTCACAGCTCAAGCCCCATGCCCTATACAAAAGCTCTTTTTGTCTTGAGTCATGTTCGTTTGCTGTTGCTAAAATTCAGAAAAGTGGTATTACTTCTTCTTTACCTGCACACAAAAGATGTAATTTGTATCCCCTGAAAAATCCTATTGTAATATGTATACCTATTTTTGCTTCTAAATCATTTTTGGCACTTCTCAGCGACGGCGAGTCAACTTTTGCTATACTCATATCAGGTTTTATTTCAGCTATTACTATGTCCTTTATATCTTGCATGTATTCTTTCTATATTGTTCTTGACAACTTTGCAAAATATGAATAGTTTGGACTTTCTTCCATACCTATTGCTCTTTTAAACTCTGTGTCTTGGTTTATTCGATATTTTAATTCTCTGAAATTTTTCCCCCTTGTGTTTTGTTGTGATTTTCTCTTAAATTAAAATTATAACACAAGAGGGGTATTTTCTTTTGTTGCTACGTTTACTATAACATGGTTATTTCTTTTATTCAACAACCTCAGGATAGAAATAATTTCATATAATACATTATATCATAATTACATTTATTAGAAATATTAGTTTAGAATTCCGTTTATCCATATCAAAAGTACTCGGAATATATAATTTAAAAATTTTAAAAATCATCGAAAAATACAATTGACAGAATCAAATTTTAGTGTTATATAATTATATAACACTATAAAAATCAAACAGGAGGGTAGGTTATGCATTACAATCAAAATATTTTAGGACTTGTTAGTTTGCTGGTGGTCATCTTTTTCATTGCACTTGGACTTTTCTATCTTGTATCCAAAGATGGCTCTAACATATTTCAGATTAAAAAATTTCACACAAGCCAAACAATGAGACTTGTTTTATCACTGCTTTCAATTTTATTTGCATGGATTTTTCCATGGACTGCATTAAAGGTTTTGTTTGTACTAAGTTGCATTTTGTTTTTATTTAGTATTTTTCCAATAAAGAAAACCTCTTTTGGAATGGTTATTGCTGTAGCCTTAGTCACATTGGTTATTGTTGGTTTAATTATATCTCAACTTCACTACTATTCTTCTGATAAGCAAGATTATAAGTTTTCTGGGTTATCAAAAAGTATTTCACAAATAATTTCTGATGTGATTACCAGCAGCGACTTTATTGAGGTTTATCATTCAATTACTTATTCTCCAGACCAGGATATGTCAATTAAGAATTTTGATGAAATTGTAATTACCTGTTCAGGCGGAATAGATTTAGAACTCATTGATGATGAAGATACCATCTATTTTCCTTCAGTGCTCAAAACAAATGTTTCAGGAAAAACTTTGAAAGTCTTTGACAGAAATAAAGAATTTAATACAACATATGAAATAAGACTTGGTACAAAATCTTTGAGAAATGTAAAAATTTCCTGTAGAGGGCTAAAAACAAGAGGTGATGGGAAGTTCAAAAATCTAACAGTAAATTCAACTGGCAGCTTTATTCAAGGGCAGATTGAAGCAACAGATGATATTTCTTTAGACTGTGCAGGGCTTGAGCTGAGAGCTGATTTTAAGGGGAAGCATTTGAAGGTTAATTCTTCTGGGGCAAATATAAATTCACAGTTGATATTTGATAAAATTGAGATTGATTCAACAGGATTGAATATCAGGGCAAAAGCAAGGTTTGAGGATTTTGATATTAATGCAACAGGATTGAATGGATCAATTAATATTTTAAATAGCGAAAATGAAAAGGGCATTTTGAACATTGAAGCAACAGGTGGTATTGTAAAAATCAATAACCTTTACAGTGCACCTGTTACAACCAAAACTTCAGGTTATGTAAAACTTATAAGAGAGTGATGATTAAAATGCTGAGAAAAGTTGATAAACACAGCGGTGTGCCTGCATACGTGCAGATTGTCAACATGATTAAATCAGAGATAATACTTGGAAATCTTCAGCAAGGTTTACAGCTTCCAACTGTAAGAGAACTTCAGGCAATTTTTGATGTGAATATAAACACTGTCTTAAAAGCACTTGAAAAACTAAAAGCTGAAGGTTTTATTGAAGCAGAACAGGGGATTGGGTATTTTGTGAAGAAGGATATTGATGTTGATAAAAAGATAATAGAGATAATAAAAGGGTGTGTTAGGGAACTTAGAAGTCATCAAATAGATTTTTACACAGCCATGATTTTATTTGAGGAGGTGTGGAAAAATGAAGAGGTTTGAATTTTCAAGAATTTTAAATTTTAACATCGAAGAAAGTCTAACAAAAATGGATATTTACATTGGAAAAGAACTAAAAGAAAAAACAGGTCAAATACTATTTTTCACGCTAATATTGTTTATACCGAGTTTTACCATAAGAGTTATTGGCATAATACTTCTATGTTCTGCAATGCTTGTAAATGATATTAAGAATAAAAATGTTGAGCTTTTGTATTTTTTGCCGTTCTCAAAAAGAGAGCTTTTCCTATATAATCTAATGTTTTTAGTTCTTATAATTTCAATAACATCGGCAGCTGATAAAATATACTATAACCTGACCATTTTAGAAGGGTTATTGGTTATTTTAAAAACAATCATTGCGCTTTTAGCAATTTACGGGATAAGTATGTTATTCACGACATTAGGACATGATGGTTTTATTTGGAGTATTGTAATAACAATTGCAGATGCTTTGCTGGGAGATTTAGGCTCAACTAATCTGAATGTAGCTGATTTTAATCCATATAGTTTAATAAGCTTTACAAAGCAGGGAAGCATGATTTTAGCCTTTTTGTATGCTGCTCTGATTTGCTTTTTAGCATACATTGCATATGTCAAAAAGGAGGGATAGAAAGATGAATTTAATAGCAAAGACTCAAAAAAATAAAAACAAGATTATAGCTGCAATACTTTTTATTATCTTAATAAGTTTTTCAATTTGTTTACTAATTACCACTGTTTTATATAGTCAAGCTTTTAAGAGATGTACCTCCAAAGATGATAAAGTGTATTCTCTTGTGAAAAAGTATCCTGATTTAATTTACAAAAGAGTACAATTCAAATCAAATGCAGGACAAGTGTTAAGAGGTTATATTTATTATAAGAAAAATAATATCGAAGCTAAAAAAGGTTTAATTGTTGTATCACACGGATTTGGCGGAACCCATATCAATTATTTAGATGAAATAAATTATTTTACGGACAAAGGATATTACGTTCTTGGATTCGATAATACTGGATGTGGTGAAAGTGAAAGGGATTCAATGATTGGGCTTCCACAAGCTGTTGCTGATCTTGATTATGCGTTACGTTTTATTGAAAAGAATAATGAATTTAAAAACATGCCCATATTGCTTTTTGGACATAGTTGGGGTGGTTATGCTGTTTGTGCTGTTTTATCCTATTCTCATAAAATTGCAGGTGTTGTTTCGTGTGCTGGTTTCAATTCCCCGGATGAAATGATAAAAACAACTGCAATGGACTCTTATGGAAGATGGGGGAAAGTTATTTTGCCTTATTTAAGTTTGCTTGAAAAAATAAAGTTTGGCAAATTAGCAAACGTATCTGCAATAGATGGGATAAAGAAAAGTTCAGTACCTGTGTTGGTCATACATAGTAAGGATGATGATACAGTGAAATTGGAAAATAGTATTTTTGAGGCGTGCAAACATTTAAATAAAACTAATGTTAGTTTAAAACTATTTGATAATAAAGGACATGATATTTTTTTATCAGACAATGCCTTGAAATATATTCGACAAAAAAGAAATGAATTTAAAGAGTTAACAAGTAAGTATGGCAGCTACAAAAAAATTCCTAAAAAAATACTTAAGGACTTTCAAGCTAGTATAAACCGCAAATTAATGTCTGAGATTGATCAAGACATGATGGAGCAAATAGTTGAATTTTTTGATAATGCAATAGAATTACAAAAAAATAGAAGTATGTAGCGAGGTCTTAATAAAAGAGAAGGCGGTGAGTACTGAGATGGTAGTATTAGAAGTCAAAAATTTGAGCAAAAGAATAAGCGGGAAACAGATTTTAGCCGACGTGAATTTTTCAGTTCAAAAAGGTGAGATATTGGCTCTTGTTGGACCAAATGGGGCTGGTAAGACGACAACTCTAAAGTGTATAATAAATGCAGCTTCCAGAGATACCGGAGAAGTTTTGATTTTTGGCAAGCCTTTTGAGCCTTCTTTAAAGAAGAACATAGCATTTGTTTCTGAGCACAGAAAAGTTTTTTCAAGGTTGACATTAGGTGATTACTATAAAATGTATCAAGCCTTGTATCCAAATTGGGATGATTTATTTTTCAAAAATTTTCTTTCGCGCTATGGGTTTAGCTTAAATCAAGAACTTTCTAAATTTTCAATGGGTCAAAGAACGCTTATACTTGTTATCTTGGCGTTGGCAACAAATGCAGAGCTGGTGCTTTTAGATGAACCTACTCAAAACCTTGACCCAACTGTAAGATTTGAGTTGATACAACTTATAAAACAATATGTTCAAGAGAAAAATATAGCAGTTATTGTGTCTTCACACGAGATTTTTGAACTTGAAGAGTATGCAACAAATATTGCGATAATCAAAAATGGCAGAATTTTGTACTGCGATTCAATTGATGATGCTAAACAAAAACACAGAATAGTCTCTTCAATGGCAAACTTGAAGGATGCAGAAGTTATAGGTTTGCTTGACGGTGAGGTTTTAGTAAGAACTGAGAAGGATATGGGAGAATATCCCCGATTAAATCAAATTATAATTGGATATTTAAGAGGAACGGAAGGTATGCAGGAAATTAAAAGTGGTTACTACCAAACAACAGATTTAAATTCTGTATAATATACCTTAAAATAACTGAAAATGTTCGGCTCACTTTGCTCTTGTATCTTAGGATAAAGTTACAAAGATTGTTCATAGCCATTAAAAAATTTCTGCCAATATTCCTTGTATTCTCTTCCAATTCTTACTAATATAAAATTGTGTTTTTAAGGCTAACAAAAAGGTGGGAAGTTTTAACTTCCCACCTTTTAGATATTTTATTTTTCTGAAGAGCTTTTAGTTTGCGATTCAGATTCTGCTTCGTAGTACTTCTCCCATACCTCTTTTGGGACATCATCATACATAGGAACATTTTCAAGTTTATCTATTCTTTTGAACTCTTCTGATAATTGATCTAAGGTTATATTAAAATATTTCTTCTTATATCTTTCATCATACCACCAACAAGCAGGATATACGGTATTGTTGCTGTTCACTTTGAATATAAACCTATTGGGACAATTTACATACCAGGTATTAGGCCTTGTGTTTTTTCCTTTTGTCAAAACAAATACGAATTTTTCACCAGGATTCATTGCAAAAAGATCAGAGTGATTTTGCGGATCAAAGACTACAAAGCCTACATCGATTTGTTTTTCATCTAATTTGCCTTTGAGAACCTTTTCAACTTCAACTGTAACATAAAGTCTTGGCAGGGTCTTAACAAAAGGTATGCCTGCTGCTTTCGCAACTCCATATTCATTTGTACCAGGTTGTGCAGTTATTGTTTCTTCTACTTGTTCTTTTTTAATAACTTTTCCAACGATAATAAGCTCTGAATATTTTGCGCAAAATTCAAAATTAAGAAATCTTACAGAAGACATAGGATCAATATAAATTTTAGGTTTCTCATATTGAATTGTTGTGTGTGTATTTTTAAATCTGATAAGCATGTAAGGCAGCATAATTAACAAAAAAACAAAAAGAATTGAAATGCTTATTTTAATTCTTTTCATCTACTATTGCCTCTAATAGCAAAGATTTTACACAAATTATAATTTATAAATAGCAAAATAAGAAAATCATGTCAAGCTTTATTTTAAATAATAATATAATTTATAAAAAAATTTTCTACAAACTCTTGACACTATCTAATCACAAAAAATTTTTGACAAAAGAGCAGAAGTTTATTATCATATAATAGTGTCAAGTTTTTAAGCTTTACAGAGAGATGAAATTAAAAATGCAGCAAGAAAATAAGGTATATTTGAGCCTTCTTTACGATTTTTATAAGGACTTTTTGACCGAAAGACAAAAAAAGATTATAGAGCTGTATGTAAATGAAGATTTAACCTTGGGAGAGATATCAAAAGAACTTGGCATATCACGGCAGGGTGTTTTTGATGCATTTAGAAAAGCAGAAATAGCCTTGAAAAGGTATGAGGCAAAGCTGAAACTGGCAGACAAGTACTATAAGAACAGGAGCATAATTGAAGAGGTCCTACAGAAACTAAGGAGAATATACGAGAGATATAAAGATGAAGAGATTATGAGCATAATAAATAGTATTCAGGAGTGGCAAGAAAATGTTTAGTAGTCTTTCTGAAAAACTGCAGGATGTATTTAAAAAGCTGAGGGGCAAGGGCAAGCTTACAGAAAAAGATATCAAAGAGGCAATGAAAGAGGTAAAGCTTGCTCTTTTAGAAGCAGATGTAAATTATAAGGTTGTAAAGGATTTTATAAACAATGTTACGCAAAAGGCTATTGGGAAAGAGGTTTTAGAAAGCCTTACTCCTGCCCAACAGGTAATAAAGATTGTGTATGATGAGATGGTAAGCCTTTTAGGAGGAAATGACACAAAACTTACATTTTCTCCGAGCGGTTTTTCAATCTATATGATGGTAGGGTTGCAAGGTTCAGGTAAGACTACAACTGCAGGAAAGCTTGCAGCGCTTTTAAAAAAGCAAGGGAAAAAACCACTTCTCATCGCGTGTGACATATATCGACCAGCAGCCATTAAGCAATTAGAAGTGGTGGCAGAAAAAGTAGGAGTCAGCTGTTACGCAGATTATGATAAAAAAGATGCTGTAAAAATCGCTGTTGAGGGCGTGAACTTTGCAAAGTCAAACAGATTTGATATTGCAATTGTAGACACAGCAGGAAGGCTTCACATAAATGAAGAGCTTATGAACGAACTTGTTGCAATTAAGAGTGCTATAAAACCCACAGAGATTTTGCTTGTATTAGATGCTATGACTGGACAGGATGCCGTAAATGTTGCTGAGGCATTTAATAATCAACTTGGTATTGATGGTATAATTATGACAAAGCTTGATGGTGATACAAGGGGTGGAGCTGCTCTTTCTGTCAAGGCTATAACAGGAAAGCCTATAAAGTTTGCCGGTGTTGGTGAGAAGATGGAAGATTTAGAGGCTTTTCATCCTGACAGGATGGCTTCCCGAATACTTGGAATGGGAGATATTTTGACATTAATTGAAAAAGCTCAGGAAGCAATTGACCAGAAAAAGGCTGAGGAGCTTGAGAAAAAGCTCAGAAGCATGCAGTTTACTCTTGAAGATTTTTTAGACCAGTTAAAGCAAATAAAGAAGATGGGACCTTTATCTCAGATTATTTCCATGATACCCGGCATTAAATTGAAAGGCGATGTGGATTTTGATGCTGGTGAGAAGGAACTTAAGAAGATAGAAGCAATTATAAATTCCATGACAAAAGAAGAGCGACAGGACCCAAGCATTATTAATTCCAGCAGAAAAAGAAGAATTGCGATGGGGTCAGGTACCACTGTGCAGGATGTGAACAGGCTTTTAAAACAGTTTGAAGACATGAAAAGGATGATGAAGCAGTTTTCAAATCCCAGCTTTGCTAAGAAAGGAAAATTTAAATTTCCTTTCATGTAATATATAAAAAACTTTTGAATAGGGGAGGTGATATGTGTGGCAGTAAGAATTAGACTTAAGAGAATGGGTGCAAAAAACAATCCATTTTATAGAATTGTTGTTGCAGACTCAAGAAGTCCAAGAGACGGGAAGACTATTGATGAAATAGGATATTATAATCCTCTCAAAAACCCTGCTGATATCAAAGTTGATGTTGAAAAAGCAAAAAAGTGGCTTTCAAATGGTGCTCAGCCAACAGACACTGTAAAAATTTTGCTTAAAAAAGTTGGGGTAATTGAATAAACCATTTTATGAGGAGGGAGAACTTGACATGCTAAAAGATTTAGTTGAGGTCATAGCAAAATCTTTAGTTGACAACCCAGACCAAGTAAAGGTTAGTGAAATCCATGGTGAGCAATCTGTAATAATAGAATTAAAAGTTGCTCCTGAAGATATGGGCAAGGTAATTGGTAAGCAAGGTAGAATTGCAAGAGCTATAAGGACAGTTGTCAGAGCTGCAGCAAGCAAGGACAACAAAAGAGTCATTGTTGAGATTTTACAATAAAAGAGTTAGGCGTAGTTTTGCCTAACTCTTTTTTAAAAAGGTGAGAAAAGATGTATAAGTACCTCCAAGTCGGCAAAATTGTGAACACCTTTGGTCTCAAAGGTGAAGTGAAAGTAATACCTCTTACAGACAGTCCTGACAGATTTTCTGAGCTTAATTATGTTCTTTTGGAAGACAATCTTTCTCAAAAGCTTACAATCGAAAGGTACAGGGTAAAGGATAATATTGTAATAATGAAATTTAGAGAAATCTCAAGCATAGATGAAGCGCTAAAACTAAAAAATCGTTTTTTAGTGATAGAAAGAGAAAGGGCTAAAAAACTTCCAGAAGATACCTATTTTATATGCGACATAATTGGGCTTGAGGTTTATGATTTAGATGGGAGAAAGCTTGGCAAGGTGAAAGACGTCTTGCAGACGGGAAGCAATGATGTGTATATCTGCCAAAGCTATATAGGCAAGAAAGATTTGTTAATCCCAGCTTTAAAAGATATTGTTAAAGAAGTGAATATCGAACAAGGGTATATGAAAATAAAGGTTATTGAAGGGTTGTTAGATTAAAGATGGTATTTAAGGTTTTGACTCTGTTTCCAGAAGTGATTTTGCAAGCAACAAACTTTAGCATTTTGAAAAGGGCACAACAGAAGGGGCTTAATAAAGATTGAGGCAATAAATATAAGGGATTATACCAAAGATAAACACAAAAGGACAGATGATTATCCTTATGGCGGCGGGTTTGGAATGGTTATGACTGCCCAGCCGATAGTTGACGCATATGAGAGTATAAAGTCCTCTAAACCTCACAGAGTAATTTATCTCACACCTCAAGGTAAAAAGTATACGCAGGATATTGCCAAGGAATTTTCAAAAGAAGAGGAGCTTGTCATCATTTGTGGACATTATGAGGGGATAGACCAAAGGGTTATTGATTTGATTGTGACAGATGAAATTTCGATAGGAGATTATGTTTTAAGCGGAGGAGAGTATGCAGCCCTTGTTTTAATTGATTCTATATCAAGACTTGTTGAAGGTGTTATTGAAAAGAAATCAGTAGAAGAAGAAAGTTTCTCTGAATGTCTTTTGGAATACCCACATTACACAAGACCATATGAATTCAGAGGGCTTAAAGTTCCTGAGGTTCTTCTCTCAGGGAATCATGAAAAAATAAAAAAGTGGCGTAGGTATCAAAGCCTTTTAAAGACAATTAAATCAAGGCCAGATCTTATAAATGCTGCTAATTTAACAAAGGAGGATATAGAATTTTTAATAAAATATTGTGAGAGTCAAAAAATTGTGTTATAATTACACATGTTCATTTTGAAGCTTTTTTCTTTAAATTTAATGATCCACTGCAATTGAATATTCTCAAATTGCATGAACATCTATACAGGAAGGAGGGAAATAAAAAGATGGATATCATTAGAGAAATTGAAAGCGAAATGCTAAGAAAGGATATTCCTGATTTCAAACCAGGTGATACAGTAAGAGTTCATTTTAAGGTTATTGAAGGTGGAAGAGAAAGAATACAAGCTTTTGAAGGGCTTGTTATAAAAAGAAGAGGTAAGGGACTTTCAGAGACATTCACAGTTAGAAGAATCTCTTACGGTGTTGGGGTGGAAAGAGTATTTCCTCTTCACTCACCAAGGATTGAAAAGATTGAAGTTGTAAGAAGAGGTAAGGTAAGAAGAGCAAAACTTTACTATATCAGAGAGAAGATTGGTAAGGCCGCAAAGATAAAAGAGCTTATTGAAGCGCCTCAAAAAGAGGATAATACCCAAGAAGAGACTAATGCTTAAAATTTAAGCTTAGTCTCTTTTTTATATTTTTTAGGGAAAAAGGAGGCTTTATAGTTTGATTGTTCAATGGTACCCGGGGCATATGCAGAAGGCAAAGAGAGAAATTTCTGAGCTTAACAAGTACGTAGATTTGTATCTCATCTTGCTTGATGCAAGAGCACCTTTAAGTTCCCGAAATGAGCAGTTAGAATCACTTATAAAAGACAAACCCAAGATTTTTCTTTTAAACAAAGCTGATTTAGCTGATGAGAAGAAAAATAATCAATTTTTGAAGTATTTTGAATCAATCAACCAAAGAGCACTTTGTGTTGATTGTTTAAAAGGTACAAACGTAAAGAATATATTCAAAATTGCCGAAAATTTATTAAAAGATAAAATTGAAGAGGCAAGGCAAAAAGGAAAAAGAAGAAAAATAATAAGATTTGGTGTTCTTGGAATTCCGAATGTTGGAAAATCTACACTTATAAATAAAATAACAAATTCCTCTAAGGCAAAAACTGGAGACAAGCCGGGGGTTACAAAGTCTAAGCAGTGGATAAAGATAAATGATTATTTTGAGATGTTGGACACGCCTGGTATCTTGGTGCCAAAGATTGAAGATGATTTGGTTGCTATAAAGCTTTGTGCTATAGGAAGTATCAAGGATGAGCTATATGATAAGGAACTTGTCGCAAAAAAAACTATAGAGATTATCAAAAAAGATTACTGCGAGCTTTTGAATAAAAAATACTCTCTTGACTTTTTGAATATGTCTGAAGATGAGTACCTTATTGAGATTGGTAAGAAAAGAGGCTGCGTTTTGAAAGAAGGCAAGATTGACACCTTAAAAGCTGCTAATTTGTTTTTAGAAGATTTGAGGAAGGCTAAAATTGGGAGGATTACGCTTGATGAAATTGGGGATAGATGAAAATTATTTTGAACTTGAAGAGAGCTTGCTAAAAGAAGGATATAGATTCATCTGTGGAGTTGATGAGGCAGGAAGAGGTCCATTGGCAGGACCTGTTTTTGCTGCTGCTGTCATAATGGATAGAAAGAGAATAATTGAAGGTGTGAGAGATTCAAAAAAGCTTACTCCCCAAAAAAGAGAGAAACTTTTTGAAGAAATTTTGAAAGAGAGTATCACATATTCGGTGGCGATGGTTGACAACAAAACAATTGATGAGATAAATATAAACAACGCTACATTTTTAGCAATGAAAAATGCAATAGAAGCTTTGGAGCTTGTCCCTGACATGGTTTTGGTTGATGGTTATGAGATTCCTGACTTAAATCTTCCTCAAAAAGCGTTGATAAAAGGAGATAGAAGGTCATATTCTATTGCATGTGCTTCTATTTTGGCAAAGGTTTCAAGAGACAGGTTTATTACTCAAATTTCTTCTTTATATCCTGTTTACAAGTTTGAAAAGCACAAAGGATATGGCACAAAAGAGCATATACGGCTAATCTTAGAATATGGTCCATGTGAAATTCACAGGAAATCCTTCTTGAAAAATATTCTCAGGTGATTAAAAATGAATGAGATAAATAACTATATAACACTTTATAGGCAAAATCTTATAAATGAAATATTGAATCTTATTGACAATTCCAATCAACAGATAACTGGTGAGATTATAAAAGTAAATGGTGACAATTTAATTCTTAATATAAACTCTCAAACCATTGTGGCAAAAAACCTCTCTTCATTTTCTTTCAAAGAGGGTGATAAAGTTTGGTTGAGCAGTCCTAAGTACCAAGATGGTAAATTGACTTTTAAGATTGTCGAATTGTTACCCAAAAATACCAAAACCAACTCAGATGTAAGCTCGAATGACAATTTAAGTAATATTACGTTTGCAAAATCTCAAAATTCAGATGTTGAAAGAGATATTTCGAATAAAATAGAGAATTTGATTAGATTTACAAAACCAGAAAGCTTTCTTTTTATTAAAGAAGATAAAATTCCAAGCTCTCTTTTAGAATTTGCCAAGAGAAACAAAGTATTTTTAGGGACTATTACAATAGAAAAAGAAGGTGAATCGGAAAAGCTAATTATAAAAGTTGGTGAGAAGACATTTGAAATAGAGAATGAGTTGAATACATTTTATCTACAAGGGAAAATAAAGGAAGGTAAAATTTTTAGTGGTGATAACAATCTTTTTCTGTTCGTATTTGATAAGGAAAAAGGGCTTATTTTGATTCCTAAAGAGACGGTCGTAAACAAGGAGTTTAAAGACATTATTTTGTCCATTTTTTCAAATAACCGAATCGAGCCAAAAGAAGAAAAGGATTTTTTGGCTATTCTGAGTTTGATACTTGCAAAAAGGCCAATTACAAAAGATGAGTTTATGATGGAAAGAGCCCAGCTTAACAAATTTTTGGACAGCCTAAATAAGGTATTTGCCAACAAGCATCAAGGTCAGGATTTGGATAAAGAAAATTTGATTATAAACACAAAAGAAGGCTTTTTTATATTCAAACTTCTAAGTAGAGATGATAAAGCGTTTGAGCAAAAGGTAGTTCAGATATTGAATGACTTGAGATTTAATCAGAAAGAAAATGTCCAGTTTGACTTTGGTAGCTTTTATTTAAACATTTTTAATTTCAAGCTAAACATAAATGAAAAGCCTTTTGAACTTCAATTTTTTGTTAATAGGAAAAAGGGTATTAATATGAAAGTGAACTCAGTAATGATAAGAATAAACACACAAACTTTGGGCTGTATAGGTGTTTATGTAAAAAAGATTTCACAAAATACCTTTAAAGCAATGATTGCCTCAGATAGGCTCTTTACTTTAAAATTAATTGAAAGCAAAGCAAATGAACTCATCTCTGCTTTGAAAGAAAGAGGGTATAAGCTCGAAATTGACTATAAAATGGAAGATACTTCAACAACAAATGTAATATTAGATTTTTTGATGTGTGAAGCTCCTATTCAAAAAATTGATATGAAGGTGTAAAATAATGAAAGAAAAGAAAAAAAAGAAAGCAGTTGCTATAAAGTATGATATCAAGGAAATAGCGCCTAAAGTCATAGCAAAAGGTCAAGGACTTGTTGCAGAAAGGATTTTAGAGAAGGCAAAAGAGAAAAACATTCCTATTTACCATGACCAATATGTAGCAGAGAGGTTATTCAATTTAGAACTGCAGCAATATATTCCTGAAGACCTTTATGAAGTAGTAGCACAAATCTTAGTCTTTATTGGATATTTAGACAAAATAACTCAAAATGGAGATAAAAACCCATGAACAAAAGAGAACTGGGGAATAGTGGTGAGGAAAAGGCAGTAGAGTTTTTGAAGAAAATGGGCTATGAAATTTTACATAGGAATTTTCGGTGCAAGCTTGGAGAGGTTGACATTATAGCAAAAGAAGGGAATACCATTGTTTTTGTTGAAGTAAAGACAAGAAGGAGTCTTAAATTTGGCTATCCTTCTGAAGCTATTACTATGACAAAACAAAGACATTTAAAAAGAGTTGCTGAGTATTTTGTTCAAAGGCAAAAAGCAAAAAATTGTATGTATAGATTTGATGTTGTTGAAGTGTATATGAATGCCAAAAATGAAGTATTAGATATAAATTTAATTAAAAATGCTTTTTAAAAAATACTAAAAAAAGCAGATATTAGCAGTTGTCAAAGTTGTAGCTATTGTCACCAACATTGAGTTTGTCGGCAAGAAGATGATATGAAAAAACTATATGATACATTACATCAGGCAGGTGGTATTGTGGATTACGTTTCAGCTCAGACCAAATTGGTCTTAGACAGGCTTTTTGCTCTAATGAAGATTAGCGAGGGATGTCAAGGGTATTATTGTAAGAAATGGGTTAAATGAATTAGAAGCTGTGAAAAAAGAAAAGAGGTTTTGGAAAGGACATTTGAGCTTGGCAAGGAGATTGTAAAAAGGTAAGTGAAGAAAGATTACAATACAAAAATAAAGTTGTTGTGTTAAATGCCTCCAGTATAACTTTTGTTAATGGAAGTGGTTATGCTGGAGGCTTTTTATTTTTAATTATTTAGACAAGCACCATTTTTTATCAAGAGACATAGATTATATTAGCTTTGTTGGAAAGTTAAGAGGGAAAATAGGAATGAAAAAACATATAGGATTTGTGGGTGGTGATCAGAGAATTTTAAATGTGGCTGAAAATCTAATTGAGAAGGGCTTTGATATTTGGGTGTGTGCAATCGACCAAGAGCAAGAAAGTCAGACACCAAAATTCAATATTGCAAGGAATTTGGAAGAAATTGTAGAGAATTCAGATGTAATAGTTGGACCTATTCCGTTTTCACAGGATGGAAAATATATATTTTCGCCTCTTTCAGAAAGACTATTAGAAATAGAAGAACTTGTTGAGAATCTGTGCAAAAAGGGTATTCCACTCATTGCAAGTGTAATACCAGAGAATACAAAACGATTTTGTGAACTAAAAAAGGTGAAATATTACGATTTATATGAAAAAGAGGAACTGGCAATTCTAAATGCTATTCCCACAGCTGAGGGTGCTATTGGTATTGCTATCGAAAAAATGCCAATAGCTCTTCATTCTTCAAATGTTTTGATATTAGGATACGGAAGAATAGGCAAGATACTCTCAAAGATATTAAAAGCTTTTGAGTGTAGTCTGTTTGTAGCTGCCAGAAAAATTTCAGATTTAACATGGTGCAAGGCATTAGGCTATGTACCTGTTGAATTATCAGAGTTAAAGGAATATGTTGCTAAAATGGATTTGATTGTAAATACCATTCCGGCAAAGGTAATTGACAAAGAAGTTATAGATAATATAAGAAAAGATACTCTTGTCATTGACCTTGCTTCAAAACCAGGTGGTGTTGACTTTGAATATGCAAAACAAAAGGGAATAGAGGCTGTTCATGCGCTTTCTCTTCCTGGCAAAGTTGCACCAAAAACTGCTGCCCAGTATATAGTTGAGGTTCTTTTAAATTTGTTAGATGAATTGGAGGGAGAGAAAATTGAGTCTTAACAATGTCAAGATTGGATTTGCTCTTACAGGGTCGTTTTGTACATTTGATAAAATAATACCTATTATAGGAAAACTCAAAGAACAAGGAGCTTTTATAACTCCAATCTTTAGTGAGAAAGTACAGACAACTGATACTCGGTACGGGAAGGCTTCAGAGATTATGGGCAAAATAATAAGTATTTGTGGAAACAAGCCAATAACCAGTATTGTCGAAGCAGAGCCAGTTGGACCTAAGGATCTTTTTGACATATTGGTGATTGCCCCTGCAACTGGTAATTTCATTGCAAAACTTGCAAATGGTATTATTGATGAGACAACTGTTATGTGTGCAAAAGCGCAACTTAGAAATCAAAAACCTGTAGTGATTGCAATATCTACAAATGATGCACTTGGGCTAAATTGCAAAAACCTTGCAACTCTTATAAATAGCAAAAATATATATTTTGTGCCTTTTAGGCAAGATGACCCAATTTCAAAGCCAAATTCGCTTGTTGCTGAGTATGACCTTTTAATACCGACGATAGTTCAAGCACTTTCTGGAAAGCAAATTCAACCTCTTTTGCTTGGTTCAAATGTTTAAAAGGTGTAAAGAACCCCTTGTCAATTTTAGGGGTTTTATTTTTTTGGAAAAGGGCTATAATATACTTAGAAAATTATGAGGATTATTCAAAAGGTGAAGTGAGTTTTTGATGAGAGCAAAGACAGTGGAGAAAAAAAAGAGATATAGAATAAAAAAAGAGGTTTTTGATAGATTGAATGCTGAGATTTTCGGCACCTTTTTATTTTTTATTTTTGTCTTTTGCACATTTTCAATTTTTACAGATAAAGTAGGGATAATTGGTGAGTTCATCAAAAAGATACTTCTTGGGTGTTTTGGAATAGGAGTCTTTATAATACTTGGATTTTTACTTTATGTTTCTCTTGATTCTATTCTTAGAAGACCTAAAGTTTTTTCAAAAACTGATGTCACAATTTTTACTTACATAATCCTTGCGTTTATATTAGGGACAACCTTTTTACAAGCGTCACTATATTCAATGTCTAATTCTTTTGTAAAGGTTTTAAAAGACTCTTATTTTAAAGGCTTAGAATTTAAGGGGTTTGGAGTTTTTGGAAGCGTACTTACATACCCTTTTATTACCTTATTTGGTTATACCGGTACGCTTATAGTGTGCATCTCAATATTAGTAATCCTGAGTATGGTTGTTTTTAGTTTTTCAATAAGAAAGTTTATAAAATACCAAAAAGCAAAGAATGAGCATATTAATAACCAAGATAAGAAAAGTGAAAAAAATACCAAGCAAAAAATGGAGAGCTTTTATAATTATCAAGAGGATGTAGGAATCCAAGAAAAAAAAACTGAGGAGATAGTTGTTAACCTGCCAAAGTCAAGAAATAGAACAAAATCTGTGGATAAAAAAGAAGAGAGACTAGAAAATGGAGAGTATTTATATCCGCCACTTGAATACTTAAAAAAGCCAAGTGAGAGTATTTCTGTCTCTAAAAAGGATATAAACGAGAACATTAGAAAACTCGAAGAAACGTTAAAGAATTTCGGTATAGAGGCCAAAGTTACTGAGGTAAATGTAGGACCTACTGTAACACGATATGAAATTCAGCCTGGCCAAGGTGTGAAAGTAAGCAGAATTGTCAGTCTTTCAGATGATATAGCCTTGGCTTTGGCAGCGCCCTCTGTGAGGATTGAAGCCCCTATTCCTAATAAGTCTGCAATTGGAATAGAAATTCCAAACAAAGAACCACAACCTGTTTTAATCCGAGAGCTATTAGAAGACCAGCTATTTTATACACAGGCTACGAAGATTCCTTTTGCAATAGGGAAAGATGTTGCAGGTGCACCTATTATAGGAGATATAACCAAAATGCCTCATCTTTTAATTGCTGGGGCAACTGGTTCTGGAAAAAGTGTGTGTATAAACTCGCTCATTATAAGCATCTTATATAGGTGCAGACCTGATGAGGTGAAACTCATTTTAATTGACCCGAAAGTTGTGGAATTGAGCCTTTATAATGGAATACCGCACCTTTTGATACCTGTTGTAACAGATGCGAAAAAAGCGGCAAATGCACTTTCGTGGGCTGTGTCTGAGATGACAAATAGATACAAGCTCTTTGCCCAAGCAGGAGTAAGAGATATTTCAGGTTACAATAAATGGTGCGAGGAAAATGGTCAGGAAAAGCTCCCCTTTGTTGTGATTGTGATTGATGAGCTTGCTGACCTTATGATGGTATCTCCAGCTGAAGTTGAAGATGCAATTTGCAGGCTTGCACAGATGGCAAGAGCAGCTGGAATGCATCTAGTTGTGGCAACCCAAAGGCCATCTGTTGATGTTATAACAGGACTTATAAAAGCGAACATACCGTCAAGAATTGCGTTTGCTGTCTCATCACAGGTTGATTCACGGACTATATTGGACCAATCAGGTGCAGAAAAGCTCTTGGGAAGAGGGGATATGCTCTATCTTCCAATGGGTTTAGCAAAACCAATAAGAGTTCAAGGTGCGTATGTCTCTGAATCTGAGGTTGAGAAAGTTGTTGAGTTTTTAAAACAGAATTTTAAAATTGAGTACAACCAAGAGGTAATCGATGAGATAAACAATAAGATTTCAAGTATTAAAGAACAAGAGACAGATGAACTTTTGATAAAAGCTATACAGATTGTTGTTGAGTCACAAAATGCTTCAACTTCATTTTTGCAGCGAAAACTTAGAATTGGGTATTCACGGGCTGCACGCCTTCTTGACCAAATGGAAGAAAGAGGAATTGTGAGCAGAATGGATAGCGGTGGAAAGCGTCAAGTTTTAATCACAAAAGAGCAGTTTGACGAGATGCTTATGAATATGGAGTGATGGTATTGTGGCTTTCTTGCCAATCTGCAAAGAGGACATGAAAAGACGCGGCTGGGATGAGCTTGACTTTGTGTTTGTATGTGGTGATGCGTATGTAGACCATCCTTCTTTTGGACATGCTATAATCTCAAGAATAATTGAGGATTTTGGATTCAGAATAGGAATTGTCCCTCAACCAGATTGGAAAGATTCGAAGAGTATTACAGTGTTAGGAAGACCACGTATTGCCTTTTTGGTATCAAGTGGAAACCTTGATTCAATGGTTGCACATTATACATCATTCAAAAAGCCGCGAAGTCAGGATTATTCCTCACCTGGGATGAAGATGGGTTTGCGTCCTAACAGGGCTACAATTGTGTATTGTAATCTCATAAGAAAGGAATATGGTGATATTCCCATTATAATTGGAGGAATCGAGGCATCACTCAGAAGGTTTGCTCACTATGATTACTGGTCTGATAAGGTAAGAGCATCTATCTTAATTGACAGTGCAGCTGACCTTCTGATATTTGGCATGGGGGAAAAACCGTTATTTGAAATTTTACCAAGGCTAAAAAAAGGCGAGGATTTAAGACAAATTAAAGATGTGCCAGGAACGTGTTATGTTGCAAAAGACCTTTCTCATCTTGAAGGAAAGGATTATATAGTTATTGACAGCTATGAAAAGGTAAAAGAAGACAAGGTGGCATATGCAGAAGCATTTGCTACTCAGTACAGAGAACAGAATCCTTTTACCGGTAGGATAATTGTGCAGCCTCACAAAAACCTGTATCTTGTTCAAAATCCACCTGCAAAGCCTCTTACAACAGAAGAAATGGACTATGTGTATTCTTTGCCATATGAACGTAATTACCATCCAATCTACGAAAAAGATGGCGGAATTAAAGCTCTTGAAGAGGTAAAATTTAGTATTGTTTCTCACAGAGGATGTTTTGGTGGATGTAATTTCTGTGCTCTGCATTTTCACCAAGGAAGAATAATTCAAAAGAGAAGTGAAAAGTCAATCTTAGAAGAAGTAAAAAAGCTCACCAAGCTTCCTGATTTTAAGGGGTATATTCACGATGTAGGTGGACCAACTGCAAACTTTAGGAATCCTGCTTGCAGTCTTCAGCTTGAAAGAGGTGCTTGCAAAAATAGAGGGTGTTTATTTCCGACACCTTGTAAAAATTTGATTGTGGACCATAGGGAGTACTTTGAACTGCTTGAGAAGATAAGAAAAATAAAAGGTGTAAAGAAAGTGTTCATTCGTTCGGGAATAAGGTATGATTATCTTTTACTTGACAAGAATTATGAAAAATATCTTGAAGAGCTATGTCGCTATTATGTTTCTGGCCAGTTAAAAATTGCACCTGAACATATTTGCAATAATGTGTTAAAATATATGGGTAAACCATCAAAAGAAGTTTATGAGAGGTTTGTAGAAGAATATTTTAAAACTAACAAGAAACTTAAAAAGAAACAGTTCATAATTCCCTATTTGATGTCAGGGCATCCAGGGTGTACATTAAACGATGCAATTGAACTTGCTCTTTACTTGAAGAAAAATGGTTTTATTCCTGAGCAAGTTCAGGACTTTTATCCAACACCGGGGACTGTTTCAACTACTATGTATTATACTGGTTTAAATCCTTTTACGTTAGAGAAGGTGTATGTACCAAAAACTTTGAAAGAAAAAATGATGCAAAGGGCCTTGCTTCATTTTCATAATCCTAAGAATTACGACCTTGTGTATGAAGCATTAAAACTTGCAAAAAGAGAAGATTTGATTGGCTATGGGAAAAACTGCCTAATTGCTCCAAAAAAACAAGACGGGGGTAAGAGAAGTGTCAGCAAAGATAATCGACGGCAAAAAGATAGCACAGAGAATAAAAGAGGAGGTTAAAAGTGAGATAGAGAAGTTAAAAGAAAAGGGAATAGAGTCAACATTGGCTGTTGTAATTGTCGGCAGTGATCCGGCTTCACGAAGTTATGTCAATTCAAAAAAAAGAACATGTTCAGAGCTTGGAATAAATTCGATAGAGTATGCGTTAGATAACACTACAACTCAAGAGCAACTTGAAGACCTCATTGAAAAGCTAAATCAAGATCCAAAGATTAACGGTATTTTAGTGCAACTTCCATTACCAAAGGGCTTGGATGAGTCAAGAGTTTGTAAAAAGATTTTGCCTCAAAAGGATGTTGATGGTTTTCATCCTATGAATGTCGGAATGGTTACAACAGGTATAGATTTTGAATTTGCAATAAAACCATGTACACCATTTGGGATAATAGAGCTTTTGAAACAGGAGAATATAGAAATCAAAGGAAAACATGCAGTTGTGATAGGACGTAGCAATATAGTAGGAAAGCCTTTGGCTCTCTTATTTTTGAGGGAAAATGCTACTGTCACAATATGTCACTCTTACACAAAGGATTTAAAAGATATATGCAAGACTGCAGATATACTGGTTGCGGCAGTGGGCAAGCCAAAATTTGTAACTGCTGATATGGTAAAAGAGGGGGCTGTTGTAATTGATGTTGGAATAAACAGGGATGAGACCACAAAAAAGATAGTAGGTGATGTAGATTTTGAAACTGTCAGAAAGGTTGCATCTTACATAACACCAGTACCAGGCGGTGTTGGACCAATGACAGTTGCAATGCTTATGAAAAATACACTTTTTGCAACACTGCTTCAAAACGGGCTTGTGTAGAAGATAGTAAAAAATGGAGGAGTTTGGTTTGGTGAAGGTTGGTTTTGTATCGCTTGGGTGTAACAAGAATCTTGTTGACAGTGAGATAATGATGGGGGCATGCAAAGAAGCTGGGTTTGAGATAACACCAAATGCCGAAGATGCTGATGTCATTGTTATTAATACATGCGGGTTTATAAATGATGCAAAACAAGAGTCGATTGACACCATATTAGAGATGGCTGACTACAAAAACAAGAAATGCAAATTTTTGATAGTCACAGGATGTTTATCACAACGCTATAAAGACGAGATTTTAAAAGAGCTGCCAGAGGTTGATGCAATCCTTGGTGTAAAAGAGATGTTGAAACTTCCAGATGTAATCAAAAAACTTTATGAGGGGGAGAGCAAACTCCAAGTATTTGACGACAAACCTACATTTATCTATACAAGCTCAACGCCACGCCTTATTGCAACCCCTAAGTTTTATGCCTACATAAAAATAGCAGAAGGTTGCAACAATAGATGCTCATATTGTTCAATACCGTTGATTAGGGGAAATTACACAAGTAGATATATAGATGATATAATTCAGGAGGCAAAAAGGCTTTCTGAGGATGGTTATAAAGAGATTGTACTCACTGCTCAGGATACAACAAAATATGGAATAGATATATATCAAAAAAAGATGTTAGCAACATTGCTTCAAAAATTAAGTGAGATTGATAACATAAAATGGATTAGATTTTTATACTCTTATCCAGAAGACATTGACGATGAGCTTTTAAATATTGTAAAGAGTCTTCCAAAGGTTGTTAAATACTTTGATATACCAATTCAACACATTAATAACAGAATTTTGAAACTGATGAACAGAAAAACCTCATCAGAAGGTATTAAAGAGCTCATTCAAAGAATAAGGTCAGCATTTGATGAGGTTGTAATAAGGACAACAGTTATGGTTGGGTTCCCAACAGAGTCAGAAAAGGAGTTTGAAGAGCTTTGCGGGTTTGTCAAATGGGCAAAGTTTGATCGGCTTGGTGCATTTATGTACTCCCAGGAGGAAGGGACTTTTGCTGCAACCTTGCCACAAATAGATAATGAGACAAAGGTCAAAAGATATGAAAGGATTTTAAATCTTCAAAGGAAGATTTCACTGGAAAGAAATAGAAAGAGAATTGGCAAAAAGTATGAGGTTGTTATAGAAGGCAGAGATAAAAACAACTTTTACATTGCAAGAAGCCAATTTGAAGCTCCTGAGGTTGACGGAAAGATTATAGTATTTTCCAAACGAAAACTTTTGTCTGGTGAGTTTGTAAATGTAAAAATTTTGGATGCGTTTGAGTATGATTTGGTAGGAGAGGTAATTTGATGAATATTGCCAATATAATTACAAGTATAAGGATATTGTTGATTCCTATATTTATGTTCTTTTTACTTAATTTTAACATTTCATACTCGAAATTAATAGCTGCAGCTATTTTCATAGTTGCAGCTATTACAGACAGTCTGGATGGGTACATTGCGCGCTCTAAAAAGATTGTAACAAATTTTGGAAAATTTCTTGACCCGCTTGCAGATAAGCTGTTGATTACAGCAGCCCTTGTTGGACTTGTTGAGCTTCAGAAGATTTCTTCTTGGATAGCTATGATAATAATTGGACGAGAATTTATTGTAACAGGGCTTAGAATGGTTGCTGCTGCAGAAGGTATAGTAATTTCTGCTAACATTTGGGGAAAGTTAAAGACGATAAGTCAGATTATTGCAATAGTGTTACTTTTGGTTGACAACTATCCTTTTAGATTTCTAAATTTTCCTTTTGACAAGATAGCTTTATGGGTTGCTGTGATACTCACAATCTATTCAGGTATTGACTATATACGGGTTAATTGGAGAGTAATAGACTTTACGAAAAAGTGAGGCGATTTTTCAAGATGGTGGCCGAGATAATCTGTGTTGGTACAGAGCTCTTGCTTGGTCAGATAATGAATACAAATGCACAGTATCTTTCGCAAAGGTTAGCAAGCTTAGGAATAGACTTATATTTTCAGACAACAGTTGGTGACAATTTAAATAGGCTCAAAAGTGCTATCGACATCGCACTCAAAAGATCAGATATACTTATCTTTACTGGTGGACTTGGACCAACATCTGATGATATTACAAAGGAAGCTGTGTGCGAATATTTTGGAAAGAAGCTTATACTAAATCAAGAGGTTTTGAATAAGATTGAAGAGTACTTTAAACACCGTGGTGTAAAGATGCCAGAAATTAACAAAAAACAGGCATATGTTCCTGAGGGTAGTATTATATTGGAAAACAGGCATGGTACTGCACCGGGACTTATAATTGAGAAAGATGGTAAAATAGCAATTTTACTGCCAGGTCCACCATTTGAGATGCAGCCCATGTTCGAAGAGTATGTTGTGCCTTATTTAGAAAAATTCTCTAAAGAGAAGATATATTCAAGAGTTTTAAAATTCATCGGAATTGGTGAATCATCTATTGAAGAGAGGTTAAGTGAACTTATACACAACCAGTCAGACCCGAGTTTGGCTTTGTACGCAAAACCATTTGAGGTTGAACTGAGAATCTCAACGAAAAAAAGTGACGAAGCAGTGGCAAAAGATATACTTGACCAAATGGAAAGCAAGATAAGAGCTTTGCTTGGTGAGTATATCTATGGTATAGATAATCAGACTTTAGAAGAGGTTGTAGTTGAGATGCTTATGCAAAAAGGTCTTAAGGTTTCTGTAGCAGAGTCATGTACAGGTGGACTCATATGTAACAAAATTACAAATGTTCCTGGTGCGTCAAATGTTTTTGACAGAGGTTTTATAACATACTCAAATGAAGCAAAGGTAAAAGAGCTGGGAGTATCAGAAGAAACATTAAAGAATTTTGGTGCTGTGAGTCATGAAGTAGCTAAGCAGATGGCTCAAGGTGCTCTAAGAAATTCTTTGGCAGATGTTGCAATATCAACAACTGGAATTGCAGGACCAACTGGAGCAACAAAGACAAAACCAGTAGGGCTTGTATATATTGGAGTTGCTACAAAAAATTATATTGACAGTTTTGAGTTTAGATTTTCAGGTGATAGACTTAGGATTAAAGAGACTGCTTCAAAGGCTGCTTTAGACATTCTCAGAAAGACCATAATTAATTATTGAAAAGTTTGCTTCAAAATTATATAATAATTCTAAACATTTGTTCGAAAAGTTGGAGGTTTAAAATGGAAAACTTAGATAAGAAGAAAGCCTTAGACAGGGTAATCATGGAGATTGAAAAGGCATATGGCAAAGGTGCCATTATGAAACTTGGCGAGATGGCCAAAGAAAACATTGACGTAATTCCAACAGGAGCACTTTCTTTGGACATTGCGCTGGGTGTTGGAGGAGTTCCACGAGGAAGGATTGTAGAGATATACGGTGCTGAGTCGTCTGGTAAAACAACAATTGCACTACACATAATAGCAGAGGCGCAGAAGATGGGTGGTGAAGCAGCGTTTATTGACGCTGAGCACGCTTTAGACCCATTTTATGCAAAAAGGCTGGGGGTAGACATAAACAATCTCATTGTCTCTCAGCCAGACAGTGGTGAGCAGGCGCTTGAGATTGTTGAAGCACTTGTGAGAAGTAATGCGATTGATGTTATTGTTGTCGACTCGGTTGCAGCACTTGTGCCACAAGCAGAGATTGATGGAGAGATGGGAGAGGCTCATGTTGGACTTCAAGCAAGGCTTATGTCACAAGCACTAAGAAAGCTTGCAGGGATTACAAGCAAAACAAAAACTACAGTTATATTCATTAACCAACTAAGAGAAAAGGTTGGTGTGATGTTTGGCAATCCTGAGACAACACCAGGTGGTAGAGCACTGAAGTTCTACGCATCAGTCAGGCTTGAGGTCAGAAAAGGCGAGATTATAAAACAGCAAGGTCAACCAATTGGAACAAAAGTTAAAGTAAAGGTTGTCAAAAACAAGGTTGCGCCTCCGTTCAAGGAAGCTGAGTTTGATTTGATATATGGTGAAGGAATATCAAAAGAAGGAAATGTGTTAGACGTTGCAGTCAATATTGACGTAATCCAAAAGAGTGGGGCATGGTATACTTACAATGGTCAAAAGATAGGACAAGGCAGAGAAAATGCAAAACAGTTTTTAAAAGAAAATCCTGATATTATGCAAGAGATAATTGAAAAGATAAAACAAAATGCAAATCTTGCGTTTGAGAAGATAAAGACAACAGCTGAAATACCCGAAGATGACTTTCTTTTAAGTGGTGAAATAAATGAGGATATTGGATAAGAAGTTACATGGTGAAAGGTATTTGATAATCCTCGAAGATGGAAGAGAGTTTGCGATAGACAAGGATATCTATTTTGAAAAAAGAGTATATGAATTGGAGGATATTGATGAAAAAACTCTTAGTCTACTTATTTTTGAGGACAATCTAAAAAAGGCAAAACAAGATCTTGTTGGCTATCTTACAAGGTATCCAATGAGGTCTGAGTTCATGTATTATAAACATCTGCTTGGCAAAGGATATGATTCAGCTACTGCTGCTAAGGCGGTAGCTTATTTTGTTAAGATAGGGTATATAGATGAGCTTTCTGCCGCTAAAAAACTTGTTGCAAAGTATCAAAGATCTAAATCCAATCTTCAGATAATAAATATTCTTAAGAAAAATGGGTTTAAAAATTCTACAATCTCTCAGCTAAATCTCAGCCCTGAAAGTGACTTACGGCTTCTTGATAAACTTTTACAAAGAAAGCTAAGACATCTCAAAAAGCCTGACAATAAAGAGATTTTGAAATTAATAAAATGGTTTGTTGCAAGAGGATATGATTACAATACAATAGTAGAAAAAATTAGGGAATACTTAAATTATTGAAAAATCACTGTTGTTGACACTCTGTGCAAAAAGTAATAAAATTTAATTGTGACAGTTTTAAGACTTCCAAGCTAAAAAGAAGGAGGTGCAAAAGATTAGTGATACATTAAAGTTAATAATTACTGCAGGAGTCAGTATAGCTCTTGCAATAGTTGCCTTTTTCTTGGGCTATTTATATAGAAAAAAGATTGCAGAAAAGACTATAAAAAGTGCCGAACAAGAAGCCCAAAGAATTGTCGAGGAAGCAAAAAAACAAGCCGAGGCATATAAGAAAGAAGCAACACTCTTAGCAAAAGAAGAGATTCACAGAGCAAGAAGCGAGTTTGACAGAGAGGTCAGAGAAAGGCGTGCAGAGCTTCAGAGATTTGAAAGAAGGCTGATCCAAAAAGAAGAGATGCTTGATAAAAAAATGGCTGCTGTTGAGGAAAAAGAAGAGCAGTTGAATCAAAAAATAAAGGATGTCCAAAAACTACAAGAGGAGATAGAACTATTAAAACAAAAGCAGCAGGAAGAGCTTCAAAGAATTTCTGGACTTACCCAAGAAGAAGCACGCCAGATTATCCTAAAGAGTGTTGAGCAGGATGTAAAACACGATGTTGCACTTATGATTAAGGAGTTAGAACAACAAGCAAAAGAAGAGGCTGATAAAAAAGCCAGAGAAATCATTGCACTTGCTATCCAACGATACTCTTCAGATTATGTGGCAGAAAACACTGTATCTGTTGTAACGTTACCAAATGACGAAATGAAAGGTAGAATAATAGGAAGAGAAGGAAGGAATATCAAGACATTTGAAACTGTCACTGGAATTGATCTAATTATCGATGACACTCCAGAGGCTGTGATTCTTTCAGGATTTGATCCTATAAGGCGTGAGATTGCAAAACTCACTTTAGAAAAGCTGATTTTGGATGGTCGAATCCATCCTGCGCGAATTGAAGAAATGTATGAAAAAGCTAAACGTGAAGTTGAAAACAAGATTCGTGAAGAAGGCGAAAGAGTTGTATTTGAACTTGGTATTCACAACCTTCACCCAGAGCTTATAAAGTTGATTGGTAAGCTTAGATACAGAACAAGTTATGGTCAAAACGTACTTGCTCACTCTATCGAGGTTGCAAACATTGCAGGTATCATGGCAGCAGAACTTGGACTTGACCAGAGCATTGCAAAACGAGCAGGGCTTTTGCATGACATTGGTAAAGCTGTTGACCATGAGGTTGAAGGTTCTCATGCTTTAATTGGTTATGACCTTGCAAAAAGGTATAAAGAAACAAACCCTGATGTTCTGGAAGCGATTGGTGGACATCACGGTGAGATGGAAACAAGGTCAATTTACAATGTGTTAATTCAAGCTGCTGATTCAGTTTCAGCAGCACGACCAGGGGCAAGAAGAGAATCTCTTGAGTCGTATATAAAGAGACTTCAGAAGCTTGAAGAAATTGCAAACTCATTTGATGGTGTTGAGAAAGCATATGCTATTCAAGCAGGTAGAGAGATAAGAATTATGGTAAAACCAGATCATGTCAGTGACGATGATATTGTCATAATGGCAAGAGAGATAGTGAAAAGAATTGAAAGTGAGCTTGATTACCCTGGACAGATAAAGGTAAATGTCATTCGTGAAGTTAGGGCTGTTGAATATGCAAAGTGAGAAAGAAAAGCGTGTTTTGTTCAAGCTTTTGAACAGAACACGCTTTTTATAAATCCTTTTTTAGTTTAAAGAATTTGGAGGTTTGGAATGAGATTTTTAGCAATAGGCGATGTTGTTGGAAGACCAGGAAGAAATGTTCTCAAAAATTCCCTCTCAAAGGTCAAGGAGAATTATAGAATAGACGTTGTTATAGCAAATTGTGAAAATGCAGCAGGTGGAAATGGTCTTACCAAAAAGGTTGCTGATGAGCTATTTGATATAGGAATTGACATTATGACAATGGGCAATCATGTATGGTCTAATAAGGAGATTTTTTCATTTATAGACAGTGAGCAGCGTATCATAAGGCCTGCAAACTATCCGGAAGGTACAACACCTGGTAGAGGTTATAACATTTTTGAAAAAAACAATATTAAGTTTGCAGTGATAAATCTGTGTGGACGTGTGTTTATGGACAACTTTGATTGCCCGTTTAGAAAAAGTGACGAGATTTTGAAAAAGCTTGACACAAATATAATAATTGTAGATTTTCACGCTGAAGCAACGTCTGAAAAAATTGCTTTAGGTTTTTACCTTGATGGACGTGTTTCTTGCGTGTATGGTACACATACACATGTCCAAACAGCCGATGAAAAGATTCTTCCAAACGGGACAGCGTATATCACAGATATTGGAATGACTGGTCCTTGTGATTCAGTTTTAGGGGTTGATAAGGAGATTGTAATTCAAAAATTTGTTACTATGTTGCCTGTCAAGTTTGAAGTGGCCAAAGGAAAAGCTCAGTTCAATGGAATTGTATTTGAAATTGATGATTCAACTGGCAAAGCCATTTCTATTGACAGAATTAGCTTCACTTTAGAAGAATAATTGAAAAAAAGAGGCTGCAGGGAAAAGAGTTTTGTAGCCTCTTAATTTTTTTTCATAAAATTGCAGGTAACATAATAATTATTTACTATAAAACAAATGAATAAGGATGTGATTTACTATTGTAAAACTCAAGACTAATTCTATACATACTCTTTTAGAAAAACTCCCTTGTGAGATTTACAGTAATATACAGAAAAGATTTCAACAGGAAGGTACTTCCAAAATCAATGAAATAAGGATAAATTTATTTTGTCCTCTTATTGTTTTGGGAAATGATGAGTATATCTTTGAGAATTTGATAATAACAAAAGAACTTCTCCACTCAGCTATAAGAACGCTTACTAACAACTCTTTATTTAGTTATGAAAGAGAAATTCTTCAAGGCTATTTTACTATAGAGGGTGGACATAGAATAGGTGTTGCTGGGAAATTTACTTCAGATGGCAAAAGAATAATTTCGCTAAATTCTATCACAGGTCTTAATATAAGAGTTGCAAAAAGCATTGAAGGAATTGGCATTAAGGTGATAAAGCATATTTTAAATCCATCAAAATCCATATATAACACTCTCATAGTATCACCACCTGGCTGTGGTAAAACCACTCTTTTGAGGGATATTGTAAGGATTTTAAGCAATGGAGAAATTAATCTATCTTTTGGTGGTTTCAGAGTTGTTGTAATTGATGAGAGGTCTGAGATAAGCACATACTCACAAGAACAAAGCAAGCTTGGTACTAGAACATTTGTTTTAGATGGTGTGGACAAATTAAACGGTGTATTTATGGCGATCCGAAGTTTAAATCCCGAGATAATTGCTATGGATGAGCTTGGCGGTCCTCAAGACTATTTAGCAGTAGCCGAAGCTTCTAAGATGGGTGTAAAAATCATTGCAACAATGCATGGGGAAAATCTGCATGAACTTAAAAAAAGGACGTATTCAAAAAGGGTTCTTGAACAAAATGTTTTTGAAAAGGTGATATTTTTAAGTTCTAAGGATGGTCCAGGTACAGTAGAAGAAATAATAACATTGGGTGATAAATAAGATGATGTTAAAGTTAATTGGTTCAAGTTTAATAATTTTCTCTTCACTTCTCATTGGGTATTCTAAAACTTTAAAGTTAAGAGAACAACTCAGGATAATAAACCTTTTTATAAACTTTTTTAGTTTTGCAAGGGCTGATATTTTAACAACGCGCCTCACACTTTTTGAAATTTTAAATAGATTTAAATCAAAAGTATTTTCTGCACATACCACTATTTTGGAATATTATTATAAGCAGAATGGAAAGGCTCTTTTAGATGTGAAAAATGTATACCAGCTTGATGAAAATGTGCACAAGCTTATACTAAACCTTTTTAACTCAATTAGTTACTCTTCTATTAGTGAGATAGACAGGATAATAGATGAGGGTATTAGGGAGCTGCGGGAATATTATGAAATTCACAAAGAAAAGTACAACAAAAACTCGAAAATGTTTACTTTGCTTGGTCTTTTTTGTGGAGTGTCAATTTGTATATTACTTTTATAAGATGTTGAGGTGTGGCTTTGAATGAATGGAATAGACTTGATATTTAAAATAGCTGTAATTGGAATAATACTTTACCTTGTAAATCAGGTACTTGTCAAGGCAGAAAAAGAAGAACTTGCAATGATGACAACTTTGGTTGGAGTTATAATTGTACTTTTTCTAATTATTGACCTCATTAAAAGATTCTTTGATACAGTAAAGTCTGTATTTAATCTCTTTTAGGTTGAGTGGTAGAGATGGAGATATTTAATATAGTCGTACTTTGCATAGTTTCCATGCTTATAGTGAGCATTTTAAGAAGAACTCAAAAAGAAATTGCAATTGTAATAACTGTGATATTTGGCGTTTTGGTGTTTATCTTGGTTGTTGACAAGCTTGCCTATATTGTAGAAAAGATAACAGAGATGAGCACAAAAATCTCATATGCAAATACCTATATAAAAACTTTGCTTAAGATGACAGGGATAGCTTTAATCTCAGAATATACAGCAAGTGTTTGTAAAGACAGTGGAGAAGAAGCAATTGCGAGAAAGCTTGAGTTTGCAGGAAAGATTTTGATACTATTTCTCTCTCTACCTTTAATTTTGGGTTTGTTTGAGGTAATATTAAAGTTTCTAAAATAAGTAAAAGGAAAATCTAAAAATGGATATGAAAAAGGTTATAGCACTTGCGTTTTTTATATCTTTGATTTTGGGATGTGAATTTTGTCAAGCCTCGAAAATATCACAGAGTTATATCGAAAAAACTAAACATATAGTAAATAAAACTGCTGAGAATGATGTTAAAGATTACATAGATGGTGTATTGAATGGGAGAAAACTCAATATAGAGATATTTAGACTTATAAAAGACAAGCTTTTTTCAGAAATAGATGCAACATTAAAACAAATAGCTACAATCTTGGTGGTAACACTGATATATACTCTAATCTATAGTGTACAAAACAGCTTAAAAAATCAAGGTCTCGGAAAAACAACCTTTTTAGCTTTTTTCCTCACCTTATCTACAATAGTGCTTCAAAATCTAAAGGATGTACTTTTATATGCAAATGAGGTTATCCAAAAAGGGAATAGCTTTGTAGAAGCCATATTTCCTATTCTCATCTCGACTTTAGCAACAATGGGATATGCTACATATGCTGCTTCTCTCAGCCCCAAGATAGTATTTGCGTTGGTATTTTCATCCGAGTTTTTAAAGAATATTATATTACCGATTGTAAATGTTTATATTGTAATCAGTATCCTTTCAAATATAGATGGTGGAAGGTTTAATCTGAGGCGACTTCTTAGTTTTTTAAAGACAGTTCTTCTTTGGTCAATTGTAATTGGACTTGTAGTGTTCACTGGCATTGTTTCTATAGAAGGTTTTACCGGAGTTACAGTGGACAACCTTGTTGCAAAGTCAATTAAATACACTGTGGGGAATTTTGTGCCTTTTGTTGGTAAGATTTTATCTGATGCAGCAGATACCTTAGCTGGCAGCCTTGGAATTATAAAAAATACAATAAGTGTAGTAGGGCTTCTTACTTTGCTGTTCATTGTTGGAGTTCCACTTCTCAAAATCTTAATTATTTCGCTTTTATTTAGGCTAACTGCAGCCTTTGTTGGAATTATTTCTGATTCGCGTTTTGCCCAGTTTTTGGATGATTATGCCGACAATATCCTTTTGATTTTTTCAATTGTATTTGCTTCTCTGTTGGTGTTTGTAGTTACATTTTCAACAGTTTTGTTTATTATTCAGGTTGGAAGGTGAAATAGTGCAAGACTTTATAAATCAAACTGTAACAAACTTGTTCTATATAGTGATAGTGATTTTAATTATTGAAGTCTTGATTCCGGAAAATTATAGAAGGTATATTGATATTTTTTTGGGCATTTGTATAGTCTTGATTATATTCACCCCAATTTTAGAAAAATCAGAAAATCTAAAGTTTCAATTTATGGAGAGCATAAATAAACTTGAAGATGAAATGAAAGAAAAAAAGATATATTCTGAAGACCTGTACAAGCAAAGCTTGGTAGATGAGTATAAGGATAGATTGAAAGAAGATATCAAAAAGAAAATAGAAGCTGAGACAGGTATGGATGTTGAGATTGTCTTGCTTAAAATCTGTGAAGATTTGAATATGCCTAAGTTTGGCAGAGTAGAGAAAATAAAAATTAAAGGTGATTACAATGAGAAAATTGTTAACATTTTAAAGAACCAATATGGTATGAGTAAAGATAAAATAGAATTTGAAGAGGTGAAGGTTAAAGATGACAATCAATCCAGATAGGTTAAAATCTGTAATAGAAAAAACCTTAAAGAACAAAGATGTATTAATATTCTTGGGAGTTTGTGGACTTTTGATACTTGTAGTTTCTGCAACATTTTCCACAGCCCCCAAGCAAATGGTAAAAGAAAGCGAGAAAAATCAACAAGAAGAAAAATATGAGGAAGTAGTAGAGAAAAAGCTCGAAAAGATTTTAAAAGAAATTGATCCTACAAAGAATGTCTCTGTTATGATAACATTTGATGACTGCTATGAATATGTTGTTGCAACTGAAACACGCAAAAATGTCAGAAGTGAAAAACAGGATGAAAACAAAATTTCAACAGAGGAAGAGGTTGATAGCAAAGTGGTGCTGGTCCAACAGGGAAATGAGTCAAAACCATTTATTGTAAAAAAGATATATCCGAAAGTGAGAGGTGTTGCAATTGTCTCTGAAGGAGCAAGGGAGAAGAAGGTTTACATAGGTCTTATAAAAGCTGCATCAACGGTTTTAGGAATAACTCCTGATAAAGTTGAGGTGTTTGTAAAATGAATAAAAAGATTTTTATAAAGGTTTATAACAAAAGACAGATAACATTAGTTTTGCTTGTTATATTAGTAATTGTTGTTGGCATTATCAACTCAAGAATAGAAAATAGTAACAAGAAAAAGCTAAATCCCTCTGTAATAGAGGTAAGTAAAGAAGTTGAGAGGAGTAGTGAAAATGTTCTGAGCGAGATAAAATTAAAGCGTGAAGTTGAGCGTTCAAAAGAAGTAAATACTCTGAGAAGTCTTCTTAGTGAAAAGTTGGATGAAGATAGTCAAAAGTTGATTGATAAGAAAATTTCCGACATAGTTGACAACAACAATAAAGAGATGATATGTGAAAGTATCTTGAGCTCAAAAGGTATAGGTGATTGTATAGTACTATCCTCTCGTGATATTATTTATGTGGTAACGCAAAAGAGACTATCAAAACAACAAGCAATTCAAGTACAAAATGTGGTTATGAATGTTTTTAAAGTAGCGGTGAATAAGATTAGGATAACATCTGCCTCTCAATGAAAATAATAAAATCTGTTAAAATAAAAAACTGTAGGGTATAATATGAATAGTAAAGAAAAAACTTTTATCAAATAAGGAGGTACTATTTGAGATGTCAGAAAATATTATTAATGAGACCACTGGTGGAGTTGTAAAGATTGCTGAAGAGGTTGTGGCAATTATTGCGGCAGTTGCAGCATCAGAGGTAAAAGGTGTTGCCTCAATGGTTGGTTCATGGACAGGTAATATTACTGAAGCGCTTGGAAAAAAGAACTTGGCAAAAGGGGTTAAAGTGCAAGTTGGAGAAAAGGAAGCGGCAATCGACATCTACATAACAGTAGAGTATGGTGTCAGAATTCCTGAAGTTGCCTGGGAGATACAAGAAAAGGTTAAAAATGCAGTTGAGAGCATGACGGGATTAAAGGTTGTTGAAGTAAATATCCACGTTCAAGGAATAAAATTTGAAAAAGAAGAGCAAAAAGAAGGATCAGAAGAGTAAATCTCTGGTCATCTAGAGATTTACTCTCATTTTTGCGAGGAGGAATTATACAAATGAAGATTGGTGAGAGAATATTATTAACAATATTTACATTAATAGTTATTGTGGCTGCAATTTTTGCAATATTATTACCTCTTAATGTATTTAGCATTGATACAATACAGAGTGCAGTTTATGAATATGTAAACAATCCCATTTATGGGCTTGTACCGTTAGTAATTGTAGTAATGGGCTTTGCTGTAATGTTTATTGGGATTAAAAAGAAAAAGGTGAGACTTGGAATAATTCATACCAACGAGCTTGGCAATCTTGTCATATCACCAAAGACATTTGAGTCTGCTGGTTACTGTGCTATAAAGGATATAAAAGGGATTAAAGATGTAACCATTGAGATAGAGTTTGATGAAAGTGGTGTTGAATACCATGTTGATGCACTTGTGATAAATGATGTAAATGTACCTGAGTTGACAAAAGAGGTTCAAAATGCTATAAAGAATCATGTTGAAACCTCAATAGGTATTCCGGTTAAAAGTGTGAATTTGCATGTTAAAGATATGGTTGCCCCTCAAACATCCATTACTCATTTGAGGTAGGGGTGTTGATATGAAATTAATATTAGAATTTGTTTTAAAACATATAGGTGAAACAGTTGGCGGAATTATAGGACTTGTTTTTGCTATATTTGTTCTAATATTTGGTTTTTGGAAGACATTATTTATATTTTTATGCATAGCAATAGGAGTATTTATTGGTGGTCGCTATTTTGAAAAGAAGAAATTGTTAGAGTTTTTAGACAAACATTTACCATGGTAAAAAAGGGGTTGGAAGAGAAGGACGATGCATAAAAGACGAAAAACAAGAGAGCTTTGTATGAAGATATTATATGCATATAGATTTCAAAATAATGAATATGATATCATCGAGTTTCTAAACAAATTCAAAGAATTAAATCCAGATGAGAATTTTAAAGAGATAGATGAAGAGTATTTAAAAAAGCTCTTGACAGGCGTTATTCGGAATCAGCAACTTATAGATAATCTTATTGAGAAATACTCTAAGGATTGGCCTTTGAACAGAATTCCAATGGTGGAATTAGAACTTATGCGGATTGCTATTTATGAACTTTTGTTTGAAGAGGAGATTCCCATATCTGTTGCAATAGATGAAGCTGTGGATTTGTCAAGTATATTTGGTGTAGAGAAGGCACCAAGCTTTGTAAATGGGATACTTGGCAGTATTGCTGCAAATGAGGTGAAAAGAGAATAAAAGATGCTTTTTGACAATATTGTTTCTAAAAAAGAGTGGAGTGTGTATGAGCTAACAAGCTATTTGCGAAAAAAAGTTGAAATGGACATCTTGCTAAAGAACATATACCTAAAAGGAGAGGTTATTAGACCCACTTTGTCGGGTGAACATTTGTATTTTGAACTTAAAGATTTAGAGTACGACGCAAAAGTAAAATGCGTCTATTTTTGGTTTGACAAAAAGATTGAGGTAAGACATGGTACTAAAGTTTTAGTCAAAGGTAGTGTTATCTTTTATGAAAAAGAAGGAATAATTGAAATAAAGGTAAGTGAAATAACTGATATTGGTCTTGGGGAGCTGTTTGTAAAACTCAAACAATTAGAGGAAAAGTTAAAACAAGAAGGGCTTTTTGATCAAAAACATAAAAAAGAAATACCTCGATATCCCAAAAAGATTGGTATTGTTACTTCCAAAAATGGTGCAGCTGTGAGAGATATTCTCAATACAATCTATTCAAAATTTGAAAATATAGAAGTTTATATATTCAACTGTTCTGTTCAAGGACAAAACGCTCCTTATGAGATATGTGAGGGAATAGAGTATTTTAATAACATTTTGCCTGTGGAGGTTATAATTGTAGGACGTGGTGGCGGCGCGTTTGAGGATTTGATGGCTTTTAATGATGAGATGGTGGTAAGAAAGATATTTGAATCAAAAATTCCTGTAATATCAGCTGTTGGACATGAAAGAGACTATGTGTTGACAGATTTTGTTGCTGACCTTCGTGCCATTACTCCAACAAATGCGGGCGAGATTGTTGTTAGTTTTCAAAACAAAGCTTTAGAAAAACAGGATGAATATCGCCGAAAAATGAAAAATTTGATTTCTAAGAAGATAGAGTCAAGCAGAGAAGATTTAAAACTTCAGCTCTATCGACTATATCAAAACTCGCCATCAAACAAACTTACCAAGCTTGCACAAGATGCGGATTTACTTTCAAGCAAACTTACGTTTCTGCTTAATAAAAAACTTCATCATATATCAAGTAACCTAAAGATTTTGGGAAAGAGATTGTCAGTTTCAGGTCCTTATGTAAGATTTGCAAAAGCAAAGAATGACTATGAAATGCTCCTTAAAAGACTAAATATAGCTTTTAAGAACTTTTGTCAGAAAAAAGAGTTTGAGTTTAAAATCAAGGTGGAAAAATTGATTGCTTTAAATCCACTTAATATTCTAAAAAGAGGTTACTCGGTCACGATACATAACTCAAAAGTACTTACAACTGTAAGAGTGGTAAGTATTGGTGATGAGATAGTTACACGCATCACAGATGGGATTATCAAATCTAAGGTGTTTTGGACAGAAGAAGGGGAGGATGAATAGGTGTGTGAAGAGGTAAGAAATGAAATTAAATTTGAAGATGCAATGAAGCGTTTAGAAGAAATTGTAAAGAGTTTGGAAGAAGAAAATCTCGATTTAGATGAGGCAATAAAGCTTTATGAGGAAGGGATAAAACTTTCAAGGCTATGCAATGACATTTTGCGTTCGGTTGAAAAGAGGATTGTTTTGATTGAAAAATTAAATGGCGAATATGTGGAAAATGATATAACGAATGATATATATGGAGGCTTAGGGCAAAAAGAATGAGTAGTGAGAGGTTAACAGAATACTTGAAATACGCTCAAGAAAAGATAGACAAGCACCTTGACAGCTTGCTTGGAAAAAATTCTCCTGATGTTATATATGAAGCGATGAGATATAGTGTTTTTGCAGGTGGAAAACGCCTAAGACCCATTTTGTGTTTGCTTTCTTATGAACTTTTGAGCGGTAAAGAAGCTGATGAGAAGGTACTGGATATTGCTTGTGCAATAGAGCTGATTCACACATATTCTTTGATTCATGATGACCTTCCTGCAATGGATAATGATGTTTTACGCCGTGGTAAACCTACAAATCATGTGGTGTTTGGCGAGGCAATAGCTATACTGGCAGGAGATGCACTTTTGAACAAAGCAGCAGAAGTATGCTTTAATTGGATACTCAGAAACAAAGCTAAAGAGAATTTTATAAAAGCAGCAGAATATCTTTTTAGAGCGTCTGGGACAGAAGGAATGATAGGTGGACAGGTAATAGATGTGGTAAATTCAGGAAAAGAAATAACAGAAGAGAATTTGCTTTATGAGATGCATCTTAAGAAGACATCTAAGCTCATTCAAGCTTCTTGTGTTTGTGGAGCATATGTTGCAGGGGCAAAAGAAGAGGTGATATTGGATTTTGAGGAGTATGGAAAAAATTTAGGGCTTGCTTTTCAGATTAGAGATGATATCTTGGATTTTATAGGTGACAGTAAAAAAGTAGGCAAAAGCATTGGAAAGGATATAAAAGAGAAAAAAAATACGTTTGTAACTTTTTATGGAATTGAAAAGGCTCAGAACTATGTAGAGAGCTTTTCAAAGAAGGCCATTGAGATAGTAGAAAAGTACGACAGGATGGGTCTTTTTATTGAGCTCACAAATTATTTGATAAATAGAGAAAAATAACGGTTGACATAAAACGCAAAATAATTATAATAATGTATGCGAGCAGGTCGAACGGCTGCGCAAGGTGAAAGTTTTTCACCTTGTGAGGAAAGTCCGAGCTCCGCAGGGCAGGGTGCCGGGTAACACCCGGTGGAGGCGACTCCAAGGAAAGTGCAACAGAAAAGAACCGCCATCCACATTTTTGGTGGGTGGTAAGGGTGAAAAGGTGAGGTAAGAGCTCACCAGCAGTTAGGCGACTAACTGGCTGTGCAAACCCCACCCGGAGCAAGACCAAATAGGGGAACAATGCAGTGGCCCGCTGCGTTCCCGGGTTGGTCGCTTATGAGTCTGATGGTAACATCAGACCAAAAGAGAAATAGCCGTTCTCGACAGAACTCGGCTTACAGACCTGGTCGTACTTTTATATACCTAAAATCGAGAATGCCCAGTCTTGGAAAAGAAAACTGGGCATTTTTATTTGTGTTTTTAGTTTACTTTTATCTTGTTGATTATTACATTTTTCAGACTCTTTGCACCAGGTTCTTTTACATTCTTTTTCAGATAAATTACGGCTAAAAACCTAATCAAACCCGATGTAAAAAAAGCTACATGGTATGTGGCAACATTTATTCCTATATGGTTTTTCAAAAAAGCTACTACAACTGGTGCTATATCTTCAATAAAATATCCTCCCAGTATAATAGGAATAGCACTTCCAAATATAGCATTGAACAAATTAATTACAGCTACATACATAGATGTTTGGCTTTGGTCAGACAACTTTAAAATGAGATTGTTATTCCCCATATCAATTATTGGCCATAAAAGACCTGCAAATATACTAATAATTGTGACCAAAACTTTGTAATTGTTTACACTAGTAAAACACCATATTATAGGAAGCAAGGATATAAAGCCTGTTGCTATAAGAAGCATTGGTCTATTCCCAATTTTATCAACTATTCTTCCAATATACGGTAGTGTTATTATGGTGACAACGTTGCTGACAATTTGGGTTAGCAATATTATCTCAAAATAGCTCATTTTCAAATCTTTTATCATGTACATGTTGAAGTAGGGACCTGCAATGTTAAGTCCAAAATTCCATATTACGAAGAACATCATAAATCTTCTGAAGTAATGATTATTGAGTGTGGAAAAAAACATTTTTTTCAAATCTAATTGAGTTTCCTCATTTTTCATTGGTAGGTCTTTTACAAAAAAGAAACAGCTAATATCCAACATCCCCATTATTGCAGCAAAGACAAATATTATAGAAAAACCTGGCAAATTGTTATGTAAGTCTAAGAATTTGCCAATAGCCAAGCCACTTAGCATTCCAACAATTGTTGAAATAGTAGCTCTTCTTGAGAAAAATCGTCCTCTTATATGCTCTGGTATTAAATCACCCATCCACGACCAAAATGAGACATTAGTAAATGAGTTTGAAATTGAAGAAATTGTCATAAATGCAATCAGTAAAAATAACAATGTATAAGAGCCTTTACCTAAAAATAATGGTAAAATTGCTATAAACACCCATGGCAGCCTATGTAAAAAACCACTTATCAAAAATATAGATTTTCTCTTTTTTGATTTTTCTAAGACAAACGATGCAAAAACTTGAGCAACTCCACCTAATACGGGTAATGCTAACATGATTCCATACATTAAATCTCCAAAACCAATAGCTTTGGCAAAACCAGCAACTGGTGAGCCTGTTGTAACATTAAAGAATACGATTCCAAAAGTTATTCCAAGAATGACAAAGTTAAGGCTTCTTTGCAAAGACCTGTCTGATGTCAAATCAGAGTTTAAGCCAAACATTTAATGACCCCCAACCAATTTATTATTTGGTACTTTAATGTTCTATAGCTGCAAAACCTGATGCAAAGGTCACATTGTCTATTATACTCTATTATTGCATTAAAAAAAACTGTAGGCATTAAAACCTACAGTCAAAACCCAAAAGTTTGTTCAAAACAACTATTGTTCAAGTTGTTTGCCAAAGAATGATGTTGCAGCTTGAACAAGCTTGTACTCTGAGTCTCCCATCTTGACATTTGATTCGGTTGAACACATAATAACACTTCCAATTACGGTGCCTTCAGAGAGAATTGGGCTGACAATTTGAGCAGTATACCTTGTTGTGTCTCCTTCAACAATTGGGATGCTGCTCATGTCATTTTCAGATTTTACAAACACAATAGTATTTTCTTCCATAACCCTTTCAAGTTCTTGGCTCAAGGCTTTATCCATATAATCCTTTTTTGAGGCGCCTGACAAAGCAATAACTTTGTCTCTATCAGTTATGATTACAATGTGCCCACTTACTTGATGCAAGGTGTCTGCGTATTCTTTTGCAAAAGCTCCCATCTCACCAATTGGTGAATACTTTTTTAAGATGACCTCACCTTCATTGTCTGTATATATCTCAAGTGGGTCACCTTCTCGAATTTTAAGAGTTCTTCTTATTTCTTTTGGAATTACAACTCGACCTAAATCGTCAATGCGTCTTACAATTCCTGTTGCCTTCATTTTACTTTCAACTCCTTTTTAAATTTTCTATAATTAGTTTTTATAATTCTCCTATTTGTTATTCTTTAAAAAATCTTTATTACTCGTCGTCAGCTTTTTTAATTAAATTTTCAAGCTGGATTTTTCTGTAGTGTTGACGCTTTAAGATATTGTTTATGATGTGTTTTGGAAGTTTTTCTTTGTAATGTTGCAAATATCCTTCTGTGTATAGATAATTTTTTACAAGATTTCTCACTTCAGCTTCTTTATCGTGTTCTTTTAAAATTGCTTTTTGAATATTGTTTATCTGCTCTTCTCTTCTCCTCTGTTTTTGAACTACCTGCTGAATTTTTTCATATGGTAGAAACTGGCTATACTCTTCAAGATGGCGTTGAGTTCTTGTATAATTTTCGACAAGGTTTTTTAAATGTAAAAATCGGCGTTTATTAAGATGTAAATCTTCTCTCATCTTTTCACCTTCTTTTATATTCTACTTAGTATTTTTTGCAAATCTATATATTTTTACTCTTAAATAATATTCAAAAAAGTCATTTTTCAGATTATCAAGATTGCTGTATAATAAAAAACAAGACTATGCTTTTGAAAAGGTGATGAAAAGAAAATGAAAAAGGTGTTAATGGGCAATGAAGCTGTTGCTTATTCTCTCTTCATAAACGGTGTAAATGTTGCTACTGGTTATCCTGGAACACCTTCAACAGAGGTTATAGAAACCCTCAAAAAGTTCTCAGATGATGACTTTTATGTTGAATGGTCTGTTAATGAAAAAGTTGCACTTGAGGTTGCAGCAGGTGCGAGTCTTTCTGGTGCAAGAAGTGTTGCGACAATGAAACAGGTCGGGCTTAATGTTGCAGCAGACCCACTTCTTTCACTATCAATTATCGGCATAGAAGGCGGTATGATTGTGTTTGTGGCAGACGACCCGGGACCACATTCTTCGCAGACAGAGCAGGACACAAGAAATTTTGCTCGATTTTGCAATCTACCAGTTCTTGACCCATCATCTCCGAAAGAAGCATTTTCTCTTGTGAGAGTAGCATTTGAGATATCAGAAAAGTATAAACTACCTGTTATCTTTAGAATGACTACTCGCGTTTGCCATTCAAACGAGACATTGGAATTTGAATTCAAAAGAGAAAAGAGAAAGCTCTCAAGCTTTGAAAAAAGACCTCAGTGGGTGATATTACCAGGGCTTTCTTATAAAAAACACATTGAACTTGAGGAAAAACTCACCAAAATGAGATCAGAACTGGGAAGATTAAATATTATTGAAGGACATGGACAAATAGGGATTGTTACATCAGGAATCTCATATTTTTATGTAAAAGAAGCAATAAGAGAATTTGAAGATTTATTTTCTATCCTGAAAGTAACTGTAGCACATCCTATAGATGACAGAACAATCTTAGATTTTGCCGCAGGGAAAAGAATGTTAATATTTATAGAAGAACTTGACCCTGTGATTGAAGAAGAGACAAAACTTGTGCTTTTTGAAAATGGAATGCATATTCTAACATATGGTAAACGAAATGGCTATGTTCCATTTGCTGGAGAACTTGATGTTGACAAAGTAAAACAAATAATATACAACGTAACAAAAAAGGAAGGACTCTTAGTGCAAAAAAGCTTTGTAAATGCTCCTGAGATACCAAGAAGACAGTCTCAGCTTTGTTCGGGGTGCCCTCATAGAAGTTCATTTTTGATAGTGAAAAATGCATGCAAAGGTAAAGATGTGATATATACAGGAGATATAGGCTGCTATACCCTTGGATACGCAAAGCCAATCTCAACAACAGACACCTGCCTTTGTATGGGTGCAAGTATTACAATGGCACAGGGATTAAAACTTGCTGATGAAAAAAAGAAAGTGGTTGCTTTTATTGGAGATTCTACATTCTTTCACAGTGGGATTACAGGCCTTGTAAACGCATATTATAATAGACACAACATAACAGTTTGTATCCTGGACAATTTAACAACTGGAATGACGGGGTTTCAACCTCATCCTGGTGTTGGGCAAAAAGCGACGGGGCAAGAGGGTCAAAGAGTTGAAATAGCTGAGGTTGTAAAGGGAATCGGTATCAAAGAGGTTTTGATAATTGACCCTTATGAAGATTTTAATTTGTGTGTTCAAAAGGTGAGAGAATTTATAGAAAAAGATAAGCTTTCTGTTATTGTATTCAGACGAAAATGTGCAAATTTGGAGCGTTATAATGGTTATTATAGAATAAATGAAAAATGTATAAATTGCAAAGTTTGTATAAATGTTACGGGCTGTCCGGCAATTAGTGAGGATGAAGAGAAAAATGTCTTCATAGACAAAACTCTTTGCAGTGGATGTGGGCTTTGTGCAAGTTTTTGCCCAAGGATGGCAATTGAGAAGGTGGGAGAAAATGAGTAATATTCTTATAGCTGGAGTAGGTGGTCAAGGAAATATTTTTCTCTCAAGGGTAATTTGTCAGCTTTACATGAACAGGGGCTATAGTGTCAAAACAGCAGAGAACATAGGTATGAGCCAAAGGGGAGGGTCTGTTGTAAGTTTTGTAAGGATAGGTAGTGACGTTGGTCCTATCATCCCAGATGGTTTAAGTGACGTGCTAATAGGGCTTGAGATGTGTGAGGCGCTGAGAAATGTGCACAAACTAAATGTTCATTCAAAGATAATCTTGAATAACAGGTATATAAAACCAAAAGAGACAAAGATAAAGAAAGAAGAGATTGTAGAGTTTTTTAAGCAAAATTTTAAGCATGTATATCATTTTGATGCACACAACATAGCAATAGAGCTTGGTGTGCCGAAAGCAGAGAACATTGCGATGCTCTCTTTGATTTGCAAAAGTTCTTTATTGCCTTTTTCAAAAGAGGAGATTTTGAGAGCCTTGAGTGAGCTGCTACCGCAAAAGATGTTTGGCATAAATAAATTTTTGGTTGAAAAGATTTATGAAAAATATTAAAATAAAAATAACTTGAAAGAAGAGAAGAGAGGAGAAAAAAGCAATGGAAAGAGTTGAGATGAGAGAGGTCAAAGAGGAGCTTTTTTTGCAGCAAATTAAAAATGCCTATGAGAATAGCCCTTTTTATAGAAGAAAATACCAGGAGTTAGGGATTGATGTAGATGATATCAAAAGCTTGGCAGATATAAAAAAGCTTCCATTTACAACCAAAGAGGAACTCCGACAAGCTTATCCTCTCGGACTTGCGTCAACTGATGAGAGGAAAATAGTAAGAATTCACTCTTCCTCAGGTACAACAGGAGTTCCAGTGATAATTCCATACACACAAAAGGATGTAGATGACTGGAAAGAGATGATGAAAAGATGTTATCAATTTGCTGGTGTGACTGAGCTTGACAGGGTGCAGATAACACCAGCTTATGGGCTTTGGACAGCCGGAATTGGATTTCAGCTTGGTGCTGAGTACTTAGGTGCGATGGTAATACCAATGGGTCCAGGCAATACAGAAAAACAGCTTCAAATGATGATGGATTTGAAATCCACAGTACTTGTTGCAACCTCGTCATATGGTCTTTTGCTTGCAGAAGAAGTAATAAAAAAAAGACTTAAAGACAAAATTCACCTAAGAGTTGGAATATTTGGGTCTGAAAGATGGGGAGAAAAACAGAGAAAGATAATTGAGGAGTATTTAGGAATAGAGACATTTGATATATATGGTCTGACAGAGATTTATGGTCCTGGTATTGCAATTGATTGTAAGTACCATGATGGACTTCACTATTTTGATGACTATCTTTATTTTGAGGTAATCGACCCGCAAACAGGACAAGAGGTTCCAGATGGTGAGTTTGGCGAGCTTGTCATAACAACCCTGCAAAAAGAAGGTGCACCTCTTATTAGATACAGGACAAGAGATATTACAAGAAAACTTCCAGGAATGTGCCAATGTGGGTCTACATATCCGAGAATTGATAGAATAGTTGGCAGAACTGACGATATGGTTAAAGTAAAAGGCGTTAATATTTTTCCTGCTCAGATAGATACGTTTTTAAAAGATATAAAGGGTGTTGGCAGCGAGTATCAAGTTGTTATTGAAAGAATAGGTTTTCGAGATAAATTGACCCTGAAAGTTGAAGTTGAAGATGAATTTTATACAAGTTCAATGAAGGACTTAATTTCTAATGAATTTAAGAATAAAATAGGAGTGTCTGCTGAGATAATATTATGTAGAATTGGTGAACTTCCACGAAGTGAAAAGAAAACAAAGCGTATATTTGATTTGCGAGGATGATAGAATAATGGTAAAGACAAAGCTTTTAAGAGGAAGGCGAATGCTTTCCTCTATTTTAATTGTAATAGCTCTTTATTATTCTGCGCCAAATATTTTTTCACATGATAGGCTTAGTGCAAATAGGCTTTTGAGCTGGCTTTTGTTATATCAAATATTTATCTTTTTCTCTTCGGCAATTACAATTTCTTTACTGGTCAGATTTTTGAGTATGAGGTATTCTCGTAAGGTCTCAAATTATATCTTAAGTCTTTGCTGGAATGATGTTTTGGCAGTTTTTTCAAGTGTATCTGTACTTCATACTGCCTTTATGCTTGCCTCAGTAAATGTAATTGATTATTCTTCTCAATGGATTATCAAGGGAATTAACTTTGATATAGTGATTTCATTTACTAATATTTTGGTAATAACTCTCTATTTTTATATCTTTTACGCAATAACTCAACCGAAGAAGCTTTTTAAAAAAATGCTAAAAGACTTAAATAGCTTTTTAAAAGCAGGTGAAAAAGAACGAGTTAATGAACAGCTTTTGCTCATAAAGGAATTTTTTCAAAAAGCAAATCTGTTTTTAGATTTAGAACTACTAATTTCTATACTTAATAGTCCGAAGGCTTTTCAACTTTTCATTGAAGGAGAGAAGAAAAATAATGGTTATTTAGAGGAGATAGTGGAAATATTGTTCAAGAATATGGAAAGTGCTATCTCATCGGAAAGGGCAGAGAAATTTAAAGAAGCAGTTGATTTTTTAGATAGTTTTGTTGATAAGGTTCAGGACACAACGATTTATATTTTTGAAAAGCTGATTACAGGTTATTACAGTTTTATCTTCCACAATGTTCAAAGGTTAAAATATGAGCAGGTTTTGCATATAGTAAATCATTTGAAAAGGATTTTTGAAACCCTTTTAAAAAAACAAATAAACATAAGTGATAAATCAAAGTCTGATTTGATTGGGATTTTAGATAGGCTTTCATATATAATCTTTCATGAAAATTCAGCAAAAAGTAGTGAGCTGCTTTCGATCTTAGAATTTTATATTATTTTATTTGCTTTTTTTGAAAAGGATCATATTTTCTACTCTCAGGTTAAGGAAGAATTTGATACCTTTGCAATTTATTTGTTAAAAAGTACACATGAATTTCCAAAAAAAGAAGCTAAAGAATACATTCTTAAGATAATTGAGAAACCAAAACGTTACAAAATTTCTTTTACAAGAATGGTGTTTGTTTATATTTTTCTTTTGACATTAGAATATAAAAAGTACGATATTGGATACATTCTTTTTAATGGAATCATGGAATTAGTAAAGACAGGAGAATTTACTGTAAGAGGTACACATACTTCTTATCATAATGCTGATACAGCGAAGAAGATGTTCTACCTTTATAAATGTTTAGCGACAATGAAAAGTGGGATAAGTAGCGAAAAGTACAAAAAGAAAATGTATAAAAAATACATGGTGGCAACAGGTAACTGTAAACTCAAGAAACTTTCTCAGTATGTGAGGTTTAAAAGATTGTCTGGAAGAAAATAAGAATAAATGCTTCATTCTTTGGAAAAATAGTAAATAGGAAAAACTCCAAAGGAGAGGCTTTTTTTGATTATCACAGTCTTTACAAGAACACTTATCTTATATGTATTAGTTGTATTAGTTATGAGACTAATGGGAAAAAGGCAGATGGGCGAGCTTCAACCATTTGAACTTGTAATTACAATAATGATTTCTGAACTTGCTGCTGTGCCCATGCAAAATACAGGTGTTCCACTTCTCAACGGAATTGTTCCTATTCTGACATTACTATTTTTACAAACCCTGATTACCTTTGGCACATTGAAATCTGACCTGATGAAAAAATTAGTGTGCGGGAGTCCTACAATATTGATTGCTAAAGGAAGAGTATTGGAAGATGCTCTTAGAAAAACACGATATAGCTTAAACGATTTGATGGAGCAGCTGAGAATTAAAGGATATTTCAATATTCATGATATTGAATACGCTATATTAGAGACAGATGGAGACATATCAGTGATTCCAAAGTCACAAAAAAGGCCTGTAACGCCTGCAGATTTGGGTATTCAGACAAAATACGAAGGCCTTCCTATAAGTGTAGTTGTGGACGGCAAGGTTAAAAAGGATGTCTTAAAATATGCAAACCTCAGTGAACAAGAGGTTTTGGTAGAACTTAATAAAAGAGGTATTGATACTCCAGAGGAGGTATTTTTTGCTTGCATCGATCCAGAAGGCAATTGGTTTGTTCAAAAAAAGGAGGGATAAACTAAATGAAGGTGTGGTATATTGTAGTTGGATTTATAGTTTTGATTATTACTTTAACTATTGTCTCTACTAATATAATAATAGGTGCTACACACCACATAGAAGATAATTTAACAAAAGCATACGATTATATAAAAATTAACAACTATAAACTTGCAAAGTCAAGTTTTTGTAATACTATTAAAGAATGGGAAGGGTATAAGAAAAAGTGGGCGATGTTGATAGAGCATCAGGAAATAGATAATATAGATGAGCAGATAGCAAGGGTAAAAGAGCTACTTGAACAAGGTAATAAAGATTTACTTTTGTGTGAGCTTGGTACTTTGAAATTTTATATTAAGCACGTAAAAGATATGGCTTTACTCAAGATTGAAAATATTTTTTAAAAAATTTTTAATACAAATGAGCGTTTGAGTGGTATATAATATATAAGAAATGTTTTTTAGATTGGAGGGGAGAGCCATGAAAAGGTACGTTGTTGTAATGGGCTACTCCTTTGAGGAATATGACATCGAAAATGGGAATGCAGGTTTTGCTTACTTTTTCGTAGATGATTTAAAAGAGCTTGAAAAAGATAAATACACTGTTATTCCCTATAAAGATTATAATGAATTTGCAACAAAATTCAAGGATGCAGCTTTAGTAGAAAAAATGGACGGATATTTGATTGATAATATTATTGAAGCTTGTGTAGATATTTCCCGGATAATATATCCTTCGGATAGATTTTTCTCTGTGATTACTTACAATGTCTCTGAAAGTTTTAAGGAACTTATGTTCGAAACAAAGGCGAACGAGTTTAAAATTATAGTTGATAGAAGGTCTAATTCTATTGAAATTAAGGGTGAAGGGGTTTTACGCGATCCTGTTGTGGTAAAAGAATATGACATTGTAGATGCAGTGGATGAATTTTTGTTTGAATACAGAAAAGAAAATGTAAAACAGTTTATGATAAGCTTGAAAAGGATGTACAAAGACAAATATGGCGAAGATTTAAGAATGAATGTTGTGGGGAATAAACTACTGATTTCAATTGGCAAGGATACCTTTGAATTTGATGATACACGTTTAGATATAGTTTATAACTTTATTATGAGTAGGAAATGAGGATTTGAAAAATGGAACAGGTAATTGAGAATGCTCTAAAACTTAAAAATTGGGCGGTTGTTGGTGCAACCCCAAGGAAGGAAAAATATGGCTACTTGGTGTTCAAAAGATTGATGGAAAGAGGTTACAATGTGTTTGCCGTAAACCCATTTTATAACGAGATTGAAGGTCACAAGGTTTATAAAAGTCTGGAAGAAGTATCTGACAATATTGAGTGTGTGAGTATGATTGTCTCACCAGACAAAGGCGAGAAATACGTAAAAGAAGCAGCAGCCTTAGGAGTTAAATATATCTGGTTTCAGCCAGGTGCAGAAAGTATTAAGCTTATTGATATGTGCAAAGAACTCAGTCTAATTCCCATTTATAATGCCTGCATTTTAGTGACTTTAAATTCCTTAAAAAAATAACTGTCAGGTTTTTCTGTTTAAACCTGACAGTTTTTTATTTATCTTGATAGATCATGGAGCTCCATGGGGGATACGAACCCCCGACCAGTCAATTACGAAATCGCTGAGATACCTTTTTACAAACTTTAACAAACTACAAACAGCTTGATACATCTTAATTACAAGACTTTGAAAATTTATTCCAACTCAATAAAAAACACATTTTTTTATTTTCAGTAGCTGTAGTGTAGCTGTATTAGCTGTAGAAAAATTTCACTTGTGTTTGTAGTCATTTATCCCTAATTTTTCTTTTAATGCCTCTTGGAGCACTTGTGAAAAGTTTATGTTATGTTTTTCAGCTAATATATTCAACCACTGAGGAATTGTCAAAGTCTTTTTTACTGCCTTGTTGTCCACCTCATGCCTAACAAGTGGCATCCAAACTTCAAACAGCATTGGTATTTGATTTTGTTCAAGTTTTAATTTGTTCACAGGTGTTGGCTCTGGTATTGGTTCATTATCTTTTTCCATGCTCCAAAGATACAGCCCTAATATTTCTTTTTTGCTTTTTCACTGCTTCATCCAAAGTATCAGCATATGAAATACAGCCGGGCAGGTCTGGAAATTCAATTGTTATGCCGTCATCATCAAAAGTAAAAATGACAGGGAAAATATAACTCTCTTTTTTCATTTTTTTCACTCCTACTTCTGCCAAGTAATTTTTGGTCTCAATTCAGTAAAATCCCAATGGTTAATCTTTTTATCATGCATTAATCTTCCTACTACAATGCATGGATGAATGTTGAGAGAGTTGGCAAAAGAAATTATTTTGTCTTTTGTGAAGGACTTATTTTCAGTAATAAACTTTTTTTAATCTTTATATGGTATCAATATATTTGCAGCAAAATTATCTGCTTCTTCTTCCAGTTCGCATTTTAAAATTCCATCATTACTTTCAATAAAAACCTCTTTTCTACCATGTTTTAATATATGTCCTAATTCATGAAAAAATGAAAACCAATAAGCGTCAGCAAACTTGTATCCATAACTTAAAGCTAACAACACCTTATCTTTTTTTAGCCACTTTGTAGCACCGTTTACATAAGTGCCTTTTAAATGTGGAAGTGTTACTAAAGCAATTCCACATTCTGAACAAAGGTTTATCAGCTTTGGGTAAATTTCATCCCAAGAATGTTTTGTGAGTTCTCTAATAACAGATATGATTTGATAAATTTTTTTCTTTATTAAAAGGTTTTGTTTCTATCTTGTGAGTTTCTGTTTCGGCTTTCCTAATCCATGCTGCTAAAGCATAACATGGAGTTTTTTCGTTATTAGCTTTTCGAAAACAAACTTCCAAAGTTTGAGGAATAAAATTTAAAGATGATACTCCAAAGAAATTTCTAAGATTCATTATTTTTTTTCCTCCTTTAATTTTTGTTTTTCAGCTATTCTTGCTTTAGCAAGTTGATAATTAGCTTCTAAGTTCATCCAAAATTCAGCAGAAGCACCTATTACATTTTCTAACTTAAGAGCTGTTTCATAAGTAATTGGAGCAATACCGTTAATTATTTCACTTACCGTTTTTTCTGAAAGTCCCATCCTTTGAGCAAACTCAGCCTGTGTCATACCTAAGTACTCAAGATTTTCTTTTATAGTCTCACCAGGTGGAATAGCAATCAATTCTTCTTTTCCATCTTTTTTCCTTCCCATGATAATCTATCACCTCTTCAATTTGAATTATTACTATTTTCGGGAGTTAAAATAAAATTATGTCCACTTTATAATTAGCATTGAAATAATAATCACCAAAGGGGCTCACGATTATAAAGAAAAATGAAATTTTTGAGACCGCTAAAAATATGGCTATCGAACAAGTGCTAAATATGTATTGGTTCCTGTGATGATCCTACTCGCCCAGCTCTAAAACAGCTAAAAAAGTAAAACTTGCTCGATTGCTTTATGTTATCGGAAAGAACTGTTTACCTTGCTAAAAACGAAAATGACAAAGACAATGGCTTCTATGAGAGAAAACTTGCAACACCTGCCTTGTGTCTTGAAATTTCTATTCCTCGTACACACACTTAGAACCTTTATTTACAAAGAGAAAACTTGCGTCGGGGCAAGTGGAAAAACGGGATGTCTATTCTTAAAAAATGTAGTTACAATATATTACAGCTCTACAATATACGCTTATTGATGTGGAAACACAAAATTCTTGACAAGTCTCTGAGTATTCTTCGCTGCTCTGCTAAGATTTTTGGGAAGTCTCTCCTGTGGATTAAGGTAAGCATTACGTTGTATGATATCCCCAGCATTTGGGCAGCTTCCTTGTTGCTAATTGTCAATTTCTCTATTTTGTCTCTTTGAGGTTGAGGATTGTAGATTTCCATCAGAATTGCCTCCTTTATCTTCAAATTTAATACCAAAAATTTCCTCAAAATCTACTTTTAACGCTTCAACTATAGCTTTAGCAGTTTTAGGTGATGGATTTTAAATACCTTTTTCAATGAGTGCTATGGTAGAATAGTGAACGCCAGCCAATTTTGCTAAGTCTCTTATTGTGTATCTTTGTTTTATTCCAAGTGTTCTTATTTTAAAACCTTTTACAGGAATATAAGAAATTTTCATAAGCGTTATTCTCCATAAATCAATAAATTGTTGATTTATATTCAATCTATAAACAAATTTAATTATAAATCAATTTTTTGTTTATGTCAATAACTTTTTATCAACTTTTTATTGATAAGATAAAAGGAAAGTGTTAAAATTAAATTAAGATATACTGAAAAGGAAGATGATAATGTTTGGTAAAAGATTAAAAGAATTGCGTGAGGAAAGAGGATTAACCCAAGCTGAATTAGCAAAAGAATTAGGAATATCTGTCCAAAATCTTTCGTATTATGAAAATGGAAGAGAACCCAAATATGAATTACTTATAAAAATTGCAGACTATTTTGGTGTCACAGTTGATTATCTTATTGGTAGAAGTGAGTATAGGACAGTAGAAGAACAATTTTCCAAAAGAACAAAGTTTGAGAAATTTGTAGTTGAAAATCTACCTTATGCAATTTGGGATGAAAAAATTGAAAAAAAAGTTGCAACATTTATTGAACAGGTATTAGAACCTTTGTTAGTTAATACTGCTATTATTTACTTTTTTGCTCATGAACAAGAAAGAAATAGAGATTTTATTACTGATTTAATCTATCGTTTAATAAGTCATATAAACTTATTCTTTGAAAAATTTAGAACATTTTTAGAAGATGAAGAGAATAGATTCATTGCTTTAGATGATTTGTATCCAAATGATAAAGTTGAAAAATTGTTTGCAGATTTTATTGATGGTCAAATAACTTATGAGGAATTTAAGAAGGAAGATGAGAAAATAAAGAGCAAGTATGATTATTTTGAGAGAGTATTAAATGAAATGGGTGAAATTTACAAAAATATTAGGGATAATTTTTCTGTGCTTTTTGATTTTTTAGAGGATATGTCAAGAAGTTATTCAGAAGCTTTATATTTAGCATTGTTTAAGACAGAAGGAATTTTTGTAGAAAAAGTTAAAGAATATAAGAAAAAAGATAAAAGTATTGATTATTCCAAGGAAGGTGAATCTGATGGAAACCAGAATACCTAAAATATACACCTATACAGACTATCTTCAGCTGCCAGAAGACGCAAGGGTGGAGCTGATTGAAGGTGTCATCTACGATATGAGCCCTGCTCCTTCAAGAGTGCACCAAGAAATTGTAATAGAGCTTGCAACATTGATAAAGAATTATCTCAAATCTTCTAATAAGCCCTGCAAGTTATACACAGCTCCATTTGATGTAGTCCTAACAGAGGAAGGACAGGATGAAAAACAAGCAATCAACGTTGTGCAGCCTGATATTTCAATTATTTGCGACAAGAGAAAGCTTACTGATAAAGGATGTGTTGGAGCTCCTGAGATGATAATTGAGGTTGTATCTGAGAGCAATTTTTCACATGACTATATCCGAAAGCTCAATCTTTATACACAATTTAAGGTTAAAGAATACTGGATTGTCAATCCTAAAAATCAAACAATCTTGGTGTACAGACTCAAAGACAATGAAGATTACTTGCCACCAGAAGCTTATACCTTCAGTGACAAGGTCAAGGTTGGTATTTTTGAAGACCTTATAATAGACTTTGCCCAAATAAAAGAGGTGTTATAATATGCCTGCAAATACTAAAAAGAGAGGAAACAATGAAGGCAGCATATACAGAAGGAAAGACGGGCTTTGGTGTGGTCAAATTACCATAGGAAGAGATGAAAACGGCAGACAAAAGCGGCAATATTTTTATGGCAAGACAAGAGGTTACTGAAAAGATAGCAAAGGCATTTAATGACGTAGCAACAGGTGTTTATGTTGACCCTACAAAGACAACGTTGAAAGATTGGCTTAACCCATGGCTTTGGGAATATAAAAAACAGACATTGCGACCTTCAACGTTCAAAGATTATTTGTGCTATATAGAAAGACATATAAATCCTGCCATTGGTCATTATAAGCTAAAGGATTGGAGACCTGAGCATCTTCAAGCTTTGTATAATACCAAATATCAAGAAGGTTTGAGTATAAGTACGATTAAGCAGATTCATGTTGTTTTACATTCAGCTTTAGACCAAGCTTTGAAAAATGGACTTGTCAACAGAAATGTTTCAGAGGCAACCACTTTGCCAAAAGGCAAGCCAAAAATGGAAATAAGAATACTGAGTTTAGAAGAACAAAAAAGATTTATTGCAGCTTTGGAGGGGAAAAACTAAAAACTGCATTTTTTGTTGAGTTAGCAAGTAGACTTAGAATAGGTGAACTTTTAGCTTTGCGCTGGAAAGATGTGAATTTTAAGGATGGATACATTGAAGTTAGAAGGACACTGCAGCAAGTAAAGATTTTTGATGGTAGTAGCTCCAAAAAGACTGCACTTGCTTTTCAAAAGCTAAAAACAGAGGCTGGTAAAAGAATAGTACCTTTGCCACCAGTAATAATTGAAGAGTTAAAGCAGCACAGGAAAAAACAGTTAGAAGAAAAATTAAAAGCTGGAATGCTTTATGAAGATAATGATTAGTATTTACAACAGAGTTTGGCACTCCAATTGACATAGGGAAATTTGAAAGGCTTTTTTACAGAATAAGAGAAAAAGCAGGTATTGACAAAAGAGTAAATTTTCATACACCAAGACACACATATGCAACAAGGCTTTTAGAAGCGAACGAACATCCAAAAGTTGTTCAAGAGCTTTTAGGACACAAAGATATTTCTACAACCCTCAATATTTATTCTCATGTTATGCCTGAAATAAAGAAAGCTGCTGCAATGAAATTAAACAGCTTATTTGAGGATATAAAAACAAAGGGTAACCACTCCTAAGATAGTGGAGTAGTTACCCTAAAATTTTACAGTTTCTCGGGTAGCAGTAAGATAGCTGTAGAAAATGCACTTGTTATATTTTACCTATCCTCAAACCCCTTGATTTTATTGGAGCTCCATGGGGGATTCGAACCCCCGCCCAGTCGATTACGAATCGACTGCTCTACCACTGAGCTAATGGAGCAAGTACAATAAAATTATAATATCTATCTTGACAATAAATCAAGAGTTATTATATTAATTTAAAATGTTAAACCTCATCTCAGCATACAAAATGATGAAAGGAGAATTCTAATACTATGAATGCTCTTATAGATTGTATTCACTGTTATTTAAAACAAGCTGTTTCATGCATGGAAATGGCTAATATACCTGACGAGAGAAAGAAAGAAGTTTTGTATGAGCTAATGGACTTTATAAAAACTTTAAATCCACAGGATTCACCAGCTTATAATTCTTCACTTGTTTTGCTTAAAACGTATGAAATAATACAAAATAACGATCCCTATTACTCTGCGAAAAAGCAATCAAATGCTTTGGCACTTGAACTTTTCGAAAGTGTAAGAAAAAAGGTTTTTGAATCAAAAGATCCACTTTATGAGTCTCTAAAGGCTGCTGTAGCGGGCAATGTAATTGATTTAGGCATAAAAAGAGAGTTTGACATCGAAAGTGAGCTTTCGCACGCTTTTGATTTCGGATTTTCGATAGATGACTATCCTCTCTTAAAAAAGAAGCTTCAAAACAGTAAAAACATTGTGATTGCAGGAGATAACGCAGGGGAGATTGTGTTTGACAAAGTTTTAGTGGAAGTATTAAATCAAATGGGCAAGAATGTATATTACATAGTAAAGACAAAACCTATACTAAATGACGCAACATTAGAAGATGCAAAAGAAGTTGGCATGGATAAAGTTGCAACCATTGTGGAGACAGGTTTAGGCTTGTTAGGTATTCCTAAGGAATTTGTATCATCTCAGCTTAAACAGTTAATCTTAAATGTGGATATTGTAATTTCAAAAGGTCAGGCAAATTTTGAATCCTTAGATGAATTTGAGGAAATTCAAGACAATATATTTTACCTTCTTAAAATTAAATGTGAATACTTGGCAAAGAAACTTAATTTCAAACATGGAGATTTAGTGTTAATCAATGGAGAAAATTTAAAAAAAAGAAAGTGACAAACAACCCAGTGCTATTTTAAGTTTCCTTTTTTGTAAAATTCAAAATTCTTTTTATCCTGCAAGATTATATGGGAAAAGTTGACAGGATCATAAGTTGTAAAAAGTTTATAACCTTCATCACAGCACTCATCACATGCATCATGTGGTATTGTGATTGCAAAAACCTTATAATTCAAACAACGCGACTCAATAGTTATTAACCCTGAGCATTTGTTGCAAATTTTAATGTTCTCAAGCTGCTGCTCTAAAAATCCCATGGTATCGTAGTATATTGATTTTTTTCGTGTATAATATTTCTGGTATTTTTTCTTGAACTCATGTGCAGTCTGTTCTTTGTTTTTCCATATAGTGTACACGTTTTCGCACAATCTTTTAATATATTCACTTATTTTTGGAGATTGTCTTAACTTTTCATAGTCATAGTCAGGCTCTTTTATATTAGAATAATCAATACCAGCAAGGGCAAATATTATACCAAGATTGACATATGGAAGAGCACTTTCAACAGAGTACCCACCTTCTAACACTGAAATATGAGGGTTTAATCTTTCGGTGAGTTTAGCATATCCTTGCGCTGAAAAGTTCATATTTGTCAAGGGGTCTGAATAATGATTATCCTGTCCAGCTGAATTTATGATAATGTCAGGTTTGAATTCTTCTAAGATAGGGAGGATCAAATTTTCTAAGCAATATAAAAATCCTTCATCAGAAGTATATGGTGGCAAAGGCAAATTGAGAGTGTATCCAATTGCAGCGGGGCCCCCTACTTCATCTATAAATCCACTGCCAGGATAAAGAGTTCTTCCATCTTGATGCAAAGAAATGAACAGAACATCTTTGTCATTCCAAAATATATCTTGTGTTCCGTCCCCATGATGGCAGTCTGTGTCAATGATTGCTATTCTGCCAATTTTATACTCTTTTCTCAAGTACTCAACCATTATTGCCTCATTGTTTATTATACAAAAACCTCTGTCACCATAGGTTATCCTATGAGCATGATGACCAGGTGGGCGAATCAAAGCAAAACCTTTTTCGACTTTTTTTGAGATAACCTTCTTAGCTATGGTAATAGTGCTACTTGCGGCAATTTTATGTGAAATGGTTGCAATTGAATCAAAGTTAGGGACACAAAAGTGTGTAAGATTTATATACTTCTCGTCAATTATTTCAGGATTAAATACAAATACATTCTCATAGTCAAAAAAACCTTCTTCTTCAATTTGGTCAATGGTGTAAAGAAGTCTCTCTTCTCTTTCAGGATGTGTAGGGGTAATTCTCCAGTCAAATGCAGGAAAGAGGATAAGCCCAAGCTTGTTCTGTGCTCTTTGCATTTTGAAGACCTCCATTTATTTTAATTCTTGAAGTTTAGGTTTTAGCTGTGCCTTTATCTTGATTATCTTTCCACAATATCTAAAATTTCTAATCATATTAAACGAATTCTCCTCGACAATTTCTATATCATCCGCTGAAAGAGCATCACCTGCTTCTATAATCTTGTTTATCAAAAAATCCTTTGCTTGAGCAAGAGAAAAATCTATATTAACACTTTCATACTTATCAAGCTCAGGTATATAAACTTTTCCTTGTTCTGTATCTGCAACCAAATTATATTCTCTTGAGACTGAGCCAAGCGCACACCCTATTGCGTTTGCCACCATATAATATCGAGGAACTTCTACTTTAATTTTTAACTCTTTTTCTAAATGTTTACTTATCAAATCAGCTGCTCCACCAATTACTACTATTTTTTTGGGGATGAATTTCTCACCATATAAAAGTTTTTGAATTGTATAAATGGGGGTGTTATTGATGTAATCAATCCCTTCTTCTATTTTTTTACAAATTGTATTTAAAGCTACCTTTACTACTTTATTGCAAAAGAGCTCAAGTGGCATATTTGCTTTATTTGACAAATTTTTAAGTCGACTTTGTGCTTCATCATCCGAAGAAGAATTTAGATACTGTAACACGTCAGTAAAGGTAACAATATTTTTTCTATTGATATTACAAGATTTTACTGTTTCAGGACCAACTGAGATGGAATCTTCAACTTTTACTATGCTATCACCACCTATTCCTACAGACCTTGAATAAATAGCACGGACTAAGGTTGGGTAATTTGCTATTCTTGCCCCATACTGTTCTAAAACAAACTGGCCATTGCAGACAAATGAAATATCAGTAGTTGTTCCACCAATGTCAATTATAACTGCATCAGAAAGAGGTTTTGATAAGATGTAGCCGCCTTGTGCTGAAGCTGCGGGGCCTGATAAGATTGAGAAAATGGGAAATTCCTTTAAATTTTCTAAATTGACAATTCCTCCATCTGGTTTTTGTATAAATACCAAGTAAGAAGGTATATTTTTTTCCTTTAAGAACTCTAAAATGGCATTGCACAATGCCTTAAAATTACTATAGACAGCTGAATTTAAATATGTAGAAAATACTCTGCGCGGGAAGTTCAATTTACCAGAAATCCTATGTCCTAAAGAAACAAACTCAAAACCATGTCTTTTTACGATATCATAGACATCGATCTCGTGCTTTGGATTTCTAACAGAGAACTTGCACGCAATTCCTATGTTCTTTATATCAGCTTTTTTGAAGGTCAAAATTGCCTTTTCTACTCTCTCCCTGTTGAAACTCTTAACCTCAATACCTCTGTTGTTTATATAGCCGTCAAGCAAGATATTAACATCTGCACACATGAGAAAATCTGGATTTGCTCCAATGCCGTTTTCAATTATCATTCCAACCTTGTCAAGCTTGTTCTGGACGATTGCATTTGTGGTAATTGTAGTGCTAAGCACAATACGACTAAGATTGGAGATATAATCTTTTGTTATAAATTCTTCTAAGCTTGTCAATATAGAAAAAAGAAGGTCTTCACCACGTTTAAATTTTCTGTGGTCCACAACATTGTTGTTCTCAATTGCAACAATGTCAATGTTTGTTCCACCCACATCAAGACCGATTATCATTTCAAATTCACCTGCTTTTTAGAATGGTGTACAATTATTATTATAACCCTTTCTTGATTTTATGGGTAAAAATACTTTAAAATAAATAGTGCAAAAAAGTTTTTACGCTTTGTTTTAAATGTTTTGAAAGGAATGATTGTATCACAATGATTAAAAGTATGACAGGCTATGGTGGTTCCAAGCAAGTCACACAGCAACGAGAATACTCGGTTGATATAAAAAGTGTAAATCATAGATATTTGGAGATAAACCTGCGGGTACCAAAGGAATTTATTAAATTTGAAGGTGATATAAAAAATCTCATATCAAGATATATTCAACGTGGAAAAGTTGATGTATATGTGAGTTTTAAAAGTTTTAGTGAAAAAGATTATAAAATAACACCAAATTTAGGATTATTAAAGCAGTACTTAGAAGCAATAAATATTGTAAGAGAGAACTTTCTTGAGGTCCAAGACGATTTTAGCTTGTCAACCTTCATAAAACTTCCAGATGCACTTGTGATTGAAAATCAAGAATTTGATAGTGACGTAATAAAAAATGAGCTTTTGAGTTGTATTGAAGTTGCGTTGAAGAACCTTGATAGCATGAGAAAAACTGAAGGTGAAAATTTAAAAAGAGACATATTACAAAGAATTGAAAGGATAAATGAGATAGTACAAAAGATAGAGAGATATTCTGCATCTCTTGTAGAGAGCTATCGTGAAAAACTCTATAAAAGAATAAATGAGTACTTTGAGCTAAAGAATATTGATGAAAACAGGCTGATGTTAGAAATAACACTTTTTGCAGACAAGAGTGATATTACAGAAGAGTTGGTGAGGCTAAAAAGTCATATAGTGCAGTTTGTAGAATGTTTAAATGCAGGTGGAGTTGTTGGTAAAAAGCTTGACTTTATTATCCAAGAGATGAACAGAGAAGCAAATACAATTGGTGCAAAGTCAACAGTATATGAAATTTCAAACTGTGTTGTGTACTTAAAAGATGAGCTTGAAAAAATCCGTGAGCAAGTTCAAAATATTGAGTAGAGGTGAGTTTCTTTGAGTAACAGTGGTAATATAAAACTTATCAACATTGGATTTGGGAACATAGTTTCGGCAAACAGGCTGATTGCAATTGTTAGTCCTGACTCTGCTCCAATAAAAAGAATAATCCAAGAGGCAAGAGAAAGAGGAATGCTAATTGATGCAACATATGGAAGAAGAACACGGGCAGTGATTATAACAGATTCTGACCATGTAATACTATCCGCTGTTCAGCCAGAGACTGTTGCGCACAGGGTAATTGAACCGGAAGAAGATTTTGAAGAAGATATTGATGTTGAGGACGAGGTTGACAAGAGATGAAAGAAGGACTTTTAATTGTTATATCAGGTCCAGCAGGTGTTGGGAAGGGCACGGTTGTGGGCAAACTATTAGAGAGGAATCCTAATATTAAACTTTCAATTTCGAAGACAACAAGAAAGCCAAGACCTGGTGAAAGAGAAGGTGTTAACTATTTTTTTGTCTCTCGGCAGCAGTTTGAGGATGATATAAAAAACCACAATTTTTTAGAATATGCTGAGTATAACAACAATTATTATGGTACACCTAAGGATTTTGTTTTGGAAACATTGAAAAAGGGCTTTGATGTAATATTAGAGATTGAAACCAAAGGTGCTTTGCAAGTCAAGTCTACATTTGAAGATGCGGTGCTCATATTCATATTACCCCCCTCTATGAAAGAGCTGTATAATAGGCTTAAAAAAAGGGCAACAGAAACTGAAGAGGAAATTGAAGCAAGGCTTAATATTGCAAGAGGCGAAATTAGACTTTTACCAAAGTATGACTATTGTGTTATCAATGACAATGTTGACAAAGCTGTTGAGGCAATTGAAAAGATTATTGAAGTGGAAAAGCTTAGGACAAGAAGATTTGATGTACAAAGCTTTTTAAAGGAGTGAAAGAGGATGTTACTTCGACCAGGGCTTGATGAGCTTTTGCAGTATGTTGACAATAAGTATACACTGTCTGTGCTTGTTGCAAAGCGTGCAAGGCAACTTTTAGAACAAATGCAAAAAAGGTGGATATAAACTTAGAATCTGACAAATACGTCACAATGGCAGTAAATGAAATTGCCACTGGTAAGATTTCTTATAAGTATATAAAGCCGGTGAAGAAGAATGAGTCTAAAAAATAAAAACATCTTGATAGGAATATGTGGCGGGATTGCAGCATATAAAGTGTGTGAGCTCATAAGGTTTTTGAAAAAGTCTGAGGCAAATGTAAAGGTAATTATGACCAAAAATGCACAAAGGTTTATAACCCCTTTAACAGTGCAAACTCTTTCGCAAAACAGAGTTTATCTTGACACATTTGAAAGTGAGTATTCCTATGATATAGAACACATATCATTGACAGCCTGGGCAGATATCTTAGTTGTAGCTCCTGCAACAGCAAATGTCATTGGAAAGTTTGCAAATGGCATTGCTGATGACCTTTTGACAACCACTTTTTTAGCATTCAATAAGCCTATTTTAATTGTTCCTGCAATGAATTCAAACATGTTTGAAAACAAAATTGTGCAGGCAAATGTACAAAAGCTAAAACAGGTTGGCATAAATGTTTTAGAGCCTGAAGCAGGACTTTTAGCTTGTGGAGCATATGGGAAAGGACGTTATCCTGAAAATCAAAGAATTGTAATTGAAATTGAAAGACTGCTTGAAAAAAAAGATTTGGATGGCAAAAGGGTTCTCATCACAGCTGGCCCAACAAGAGAATACTTAGATCCTGTGAGGTTTATTTCTAACAGATCATCAGGTAAGATGGGTTTTTCATTAGCAGAAGAAGCCTATAAAAGAGGAGCAAAAGTTACTCTCATTTCAGGTCCTGTAAACATTCAAACTTATGCAGATATCGAGATAATTAATGTTGAGACAGCTTATGAGATGTATGAAGAAGTAAAAAGTATAAAGGATAAATATGACATACTCATATTCTCTGCTGCAGTTGCAGACTTTAAACCAAAAAACTTTAGAGAATCGAAAATAAAAAAGGAACAAGAACAAGAACTACAGATTGAACTTCAGAAAAATCCTGACATTTTAAAATATGCGGGGGAGACTAAGAAGGATTGGCAAATTGTTGTAGGATTTTCGGCTGAGACAGAAAATTTAATTGAAAATTCCAAGAAAAAACTTTATGAGAAAAATGCAGATTTGATTGTTGCTAACAATGTTTTACAAGAAGGTGCTGGATTTGATGTGGATACGAACATTGTCACGCTAATCTCAAAAGAGAAGGTTTTAGAGCTTCCTAAGCTTAGCAAAGAAGAAGTGGCAGGCAGAATATTTGACTTCATAGTAGATTACCTCTGCAGAAAGTAGCAGAGGTAATACTTTTAATGGGTGGAGTTTTTTATGATGATTGTTGAGGTGTGTATTAATTATCAAGATGCAAATGTGGACAGGACATTCGACTATTTGGTCCCAGGACATCTTGAAGAACTTGTTGAAGTTGGTAAAAGAGTGTATGTAAACTTTGGAGTTTCAAATAGAGTTGTAGAAGGACTTATTGTCAATGTAAAAGAAGATACAAATGTTGAAAGAGAAAAACTAAAGTGTGTGCTTGCTGTAATTGACAAAATTCCAATTGTTTCAGATGAGCAAATAAGACTTGCATTTTCCATAAAAAATTATTATGCCATTAAATTAGGGCAAGCATTGGGCTTGATTGTTCCTCCGTTTGTGAGCAATAACGAAATATACATGATTTGTGCTCAACAAACTTCAGATTTGACCTTAGAAAATGAACTTAAAGAAATTTACAATAGAATTCTAAAGAGGCCAGTTTCAGCAAATTCAAGATTTGCAAAAGAAAATAAAGATAAAATTATGAACTTGTTTTTAAAAGGATTACTAAAATTTGAATTAAAACTATTGAAGAGTTCAAATGAAGAAAAAAAAGACACATTAGTTGAACCTCAATATAGCTTGACAGAAGACCAAAAGAAAGCTCTTGAATTAATAACCTCTACGTTTGACAAAGGAATATACAAAAATATTCTTTTGTTTGGAGTAACTGGAAGTGGAAAAACAGAAGTATATATTCAAGCAATGAGATATGTGATTAGCAAAGGTAAAAGCGTAATTCTTATGGTACCTGAAATCTCACTGACGCCACAAATGATTCAGAATGTCAAAAGAAGAATAGAAAGTGAAGTTGTTGTATATCACAGTAAGATGAGCAGTTCACAAAGACAGAGAGCCTGGCTCAAGCTAAAAAGTGGAGAGGCAAAAGTAGTAATTGGGCCAAGGTCTGCAATATTTGCTCCGGCAAAAGAGTTAGGACTTATAATTGTTGATGAGGAGCATGAGACAAGTTATAAATCAGAAAAATCACCTCGTGTAAATGCTGTAGAAGTTGCTCAGATGCGAGCAAAAATAAATAGTATACCAATTGTTTTAGGTTCAGCAACTCCAACAGTTGAACACTTTTATTATGCACTAACAGGAAAATATGCTATTTGTACTTTGAGAGAGAGAATAAACAAGGCACTACCAGAGGTATTTGTGGTTGACATGAAAAAAGAGATCTTAGATGGTAACAAATCAATCTTTAGTAGGCTTTTATTAAGTGAGATAGAGAAGAACTTGCAAATAGGAGAACAGGTTTTACTTTTCCTGAACAGAAGAGGGTATTCTCCCATTGTGATATGCCGTGAGTGCGGCTATGTTTACATGTGCAAAAATTGTAGTATCTCACTTACTTATCATAAAGACGGATATTTGAGGTGTCATTATTGCAATTACAAACAAGAGTATACAGGTATATGTCCAAAATGTGGCAGCAAATATGTCCGCCAGTATGGAAGTGGTACTCAGAGAATAGAAGATGAGATAAAAACGTATTTTAAAGACGCAAGAGTGCTACGTATGGACAAAGACACTACCACGAGAAAAGACGCAGTTGAAGAGATTTTGAGCAAATTCAAGTCAAAAGAAGCCGACATCTTGGTAGGTACTCAAATGATTGCAAAAGGATTGCACTTTCCTGATTTGACTTTGGTTGGAGTGATAAATGCTGATACCATTTTAAATATGCCAGATTTTAGAAGCAAAGAAAGGACATTTCAACTTCTTACTCAGGTGGCAGGGAGAGCTGGAAGAGAAAAACAAGGAAGAGTAGTAATTCAGACATTTAACCCTGACGATTATAGTATAGTTGCAGCCTCAAATCATGACTATGAAAGCTTCTTTAGAGAAGAGGTAAAGATTCGCAAAACAATTGGATATCCACCATATTCATATATTGTAAATTTCATTGTAGTATCACAAAATGAAGGCTATGCTAAAAAAGGGATAGAAATTGTGTATAGATTACTTGAAGAATGTACAAAGATTGTTAATCTCAAAATTTACGGGCCCAGCGAAAGTCCAATTTTCAAGGTTGAAAATCAATATAGGTATCATATACTTGTCAAGTTTGAAAAAGCTTTGCAGATGATTGATATAGCCAATACGATAAAAGAAAGATATAATTATAATAATGCTGAACTCATAATTGATGTTAATCCTTTAAACACACTGTAAACAGGAGGGTAAAAGATAGAGAAGATGGCTTTGAGAAAGATAAGGATTTATGAAGATGAGATACTTCACAAAAAGTCTAAAACTGTTGAGAAGTTTGATAAAAGGCTACATGACCTTCTTGACGACATGAAAGAGACAATGTATGAGGCAAATGGGATTGGACTTGCTGCACCACAAGTTGGAATTTTGAAAAGAGCCATTGTGGTTGACCTAGGTGATGGTGCAATTGAGCTTGTAAATCCACAAATAGAGTATTCTGAAGGAAGTCAGATAGATATCGAAGGGTGTCTTTCTGTTCCAAATGTATGGGGAGAGGTTGAAAGACCAAAAAGAGTGATTGTAAGAGGACAAAACAGGCACGGAGAAGAGATTAAAATCGAAGCTGAGGATTTGCTTGCAAGAGCTTTGTGCCATGAGATAGACCATCTTGATGGAATCTTGTTTATTGACAAGGTGATAAGGTTTGTTACTGAGGAAGAAATTGAAAAAAGACGCTCAAAAGAGCAAAAGATGGATTTGGAGTAATATTGCATAGTTGATAAAAAATATTTGCTTTTTGAAAGGAGATAAGATGAGCCTTGGACATTGTTTTTATGGGCACACCAGATTTTGCAGCAAATATTTTACAGAAATTAATTGAGGAACCGCAATTTAATATAAAACTCGTAGTAACTCAACCAGACAAGCCAGTTGGAAGAAAACAGATTTTAACCCCACCACCAGTCAAAGAATTTGCGTTAAAATTTAATCTTAATGTAATCCAGCCAGATAGGTTAAAAGGCAATGAAGAGTTTTTTGAAGTCTTGAAAAAGATAAATCCAGAGGTAATTGTGGTTGTGGCTTATGGGAAAATACTTCCAAAAGAAGTTTTGCAAATACCCAAGTACGGATGCATTAATGTCCATGCCTCGCTTTTGCCTGAATACAGAGGTGCTGCACCTATTCAAAGAGTGCTGATGGATGGGAAAAATTATACAGGCATTACAATTATGAAGATGGATGAAGGGCTTGACACGGGAGATATTCTACTTCAAGAGAGAATAGAAATAGAGCAAAATGATGATGTTATAACCCTTTCTAAGAAGTTGTCTGAGCTTGGTGCAAAGCTTTTGATTGAGACTTTAAAGAATATCTCAAATATTGTGCCAGTAAAACAAGACTCTACAAAAGCCACATACGCTCCTCCAATTGATAAAAAGGAAGGTCAAATTTCTTGGGATATGAGTGCAGTGCAGATTTACAACAGGTTCAGAGCTTTAAAAATTTGGCCTGGCATATTTACAATTTATAAAGGGAAACTTCTAAAGATTCATGAGATGGAGATTGCAAAACTTGACAATCTTGAAAATGTACAAAATGGCACAATATTGGGAATTAATGAGACCGGGATTCTTGTTAAGGTAAAAGGTGGTGTAATTAAATTAAAAGAACTTCAATTAGAAGGCGGCAGAAAAATGAGTGCAAGAGATTTTGTTAACGGGTATAAAATAAAAAAAGGTGATATTTTGAGCTAAAAAAGGAGAGGTTTCTAAAATGTTTTACTACTTTGACCCAATGTATTTAATCTTTGCGATCCCTGCATTTTTGATTTCAATATTTGCCCAAATAAAAGTTCAAGCAGCTTTTTCAAAGTACTCTAAGATGAGAAGTTTTTCTGGGCTGACAGGAGCAGAGGTTGCAAAAAGTATCCTGTGGGCAAATGGTATTTACGATGTTAAGGTGGAATATGTCCCTGGTCTTTTGACAGACCATTATGACCCACGCTTTAAGGTTTTGAGGTTATCAAGCGGTGTATTTGATTCAAATTCAATTGCAGCAATAGGTGTTGCTGCCCATGAAGCAGGTCATGCAATACAGCATTACGAAAGATATCCTTGGCTTTCTTTGAGAAGTGCAATGGTCCCAGTTGTAAATATAGGTTCAAACCTTGCGTTTCCGTTAATATTAATAGGTCTTTTGTTCAGAAACGGTGATATTTTTATAAATCTTGGAATACTTCTATTTTGTCTTGCAGTTTTGTTTACCTTAATTACTTTGCCAGTTGAGGTAAATGCAAGCAAAAGGGCTATTCAGGCCTTGAAATTGGCAGGAGTGGTTATGCCTTCAGAAGAAGAGGGTGTTAAGAAGGTTTTGAGGGCTGCAGCAATGACATATGTTGCAGCCGTCGCTGTTGCAATACTTCAGCTTTTATATTATTTAAGCTTAGTTCAAAGAAGAAGGGATGATTGAAGATTAATACGCGCAGCGCTGCTTTTTCAGTCATTTTTGAGATTGAGAGTAAAAAAAATATAAATGCAGATACTTTGATGGAAAAGTACCATCAAAAGCTCAAAAAAACAAAAGATAGAGCACTTTTTGTTGAGCTTGTACATGGTGTGCTAAGATATAAAAACCTTCTTGACTATTATATAAACTTTGTTGCAAAAAAAGGTGTAAAGGACAAGAAAATACTTAACATTTTGAGAGTTGCAACATACGAGCTATTATTTCTTGACAAGATTCCAGACTATGCTACAGTCAGTGAAGCATGTGGGCTTGCAGAGAAGGTCAATAAAAATCAAAAGGGCTTTGTCAATGCGATATTGAGAAACATAATAAGGAGAAAAGACGAAATAGAAAAAGCACTTGAAAGAGTAAAAGAGGTAAACATCAAGGATTTTCTTTCTATAAAACTTTCATACCCTAAGTTTTTGATTGATTATTTAGAAAAGTCTTATGGATTTGATAAGACAGTAAAAATTTTGGAATTTTTAAATACAAAACCACTGCAGAGTATAAAAATAAATACAAAAAAAATAAGCCAGGCAGAATTTTTAAAAAAGCTTGAAGCCTGTGGGTATGAGTATGAAGTGCCAGAACTAAATAGAGAGATTGTTTATATTGTCAAAGGTAATATAAAAGAAAGTGAACTTTACAGAGATGGTTACTTTTATTATCAAGACCTTGCCTCTTCATTCATTGTAAAATGGAACAGAGATGATTTTGAAAAGGCAAGCTCCATTTTGGACTTATGTGCAGCGCCAGGTGGTAAGACATTTAACTGTGCAGAGGTAACAAGAGGTTTTGTTGTTTCATGTGATGTAAATAAGTCAAAGATTGAGCGTTTGAGAGAAAATCTATTGAGGCTTGGCTTTGACAATGTTGTAGTTGCTGAAAATAACGCTCTTACGTTGAATGAAGATTTTGTAGGGAAATTCGATATTGTAATTGCAGACCTTCCATGTTCTGGTTTTGGAACAATTAGAAAGAAGCCCGACATTAAATGGAATAAAACAAAAGAAGATATAGAGAACTTACATGAGCTTCAGCTAAGAATGCTTGACAATGCAGCACAGTATTTAAAAGATGGTGGTATAATATTTTACAGCACATGCACGCTTGGACACAGGGAAAATGAAGACACTGTATTAAGATTTTTAGAGAAACATAAGGATTTTAATCTAATCTCTCAAAATACAATATTTCCTGATGAATATAAATGTGATGGATTTTTTATTGCAAAACTCAAGAAAGAAGGCAAAGCATAGTATGAAAAGGCTCATTAAAGATTTTACCTTGGATGAGCTAAAAAAATGGGTGGAGGAGACAGGAGAGAAGCTATTTCGTGCTAACCAAATTTTTGAATGGTTGTACAAAAAGAATGCGACTGATGTAAATTCATTTACTAACATTCCAGCTCAATTGCGAAAAAGAATAGAAGAAGAGTTTATTTTGAATTCTTTGAGGGTTGTAAAATATGAAAGTGATGGTGAAAGCATAAAGTTTTTGCTTGAGCTTGTTGATGGCAATGCTATTGAGTCTGTTTTTTTGCCATACAAGTATGGTAATGCAATATGTATCTCAACCCAGGTTGGTTGTAGGATGAAGTGTGCATTTTGTGCCTCAACCATTGGTGGCATGATAAGAAATCTTTCTGCAGGTGAGATGGTAGACCAGATAGTCAATGTTGAGAATGTCACAAAAAAGAGAATTTCTAATGTTGTTTTGATGGGGAGTGGTGAGCCTTTTGACAATATTGAAAATGTGTTTAAGTTCATTGATATTATAAATTCTAAAGAGGGAAAAAATATAGGCGCGAGGCATATAACAATCTCAACTGTTGGGATTATAGAGGGAATTTACAAGCTCTCTGAGTATCCTAAACAGGTAAATCTTGCAATTTCTCTTCATGCCCCAAACAACTATTTACGAAACAAATTGGTCCCAATGAATAGAAAATATCCTATTGAGGATATATTAAAAGCTGTTGACTACTATATTAGTAAAACAAATAGAAGAGTGACATTTGAGTATGCATTAATAGATGGAATAAATGACTCAATTGAATGTGCAAACGAACTTGCTAAAATGTTGTCAGGGAAACTTGTCCATGTTAACTTAATTCCTGTAAATCCAATAGATGGAAGAGACTTTAAAAGACCACCAAAAGAGAAAATTAAAGAATTTTACAATATTCTTATGTCATCTGGTATTCAAGTGACAATAAGAAGAGAGTTAGGAAGTAGTATTGCTGCAGCGTGTGGTCAGCTACGATCAAGACATTATAATATATCCGAAAAATAGGAGATGAAGTATGTGAAGTACGTTGCACTCTCAGAAATAGGGAATGTGAGAACAAATAATGAGGACTATTATTTGATATTTAAGTCAAATGATGATAGTTTTAGCATATTCTTGGTTGCAGATGGTATGGGTGGTCACAATGCAGGTGAGGTTGCAAGTAGCCTTGCCTGCAAATATGTCCTGGAGTATCTTTTGATAAATCTAAAAAGGTTTAATGAAATAGCAAAAGAGGTTATAAAGGAAGCATATTCTTATGCAAATCAAAAGATAACAGAGCTTCAGGTTGAAAATCCGCTATGGTTTGGAATGGGGACAACCTTGGCGGGGGTATTTCTTCTCAAGGGCAAGGTAATTATTAGCAATGTAGGTGATTCAAGGGTTTATCTTATTAATGCAGAGAAGATAATGCAAATAACAGAAGATCATTCATTAGTTTATGAAATGTACAAAGATGGTAAAATTACAAAAGAGGAGATTTATACTCATCCACAGAAGAATATAATTACACGTGCAATTGGCGTAGACAAAGAGATAGAAATAGATATTTATGAACTTACACAGGAAGAGCTGGGGGAAAGATGGTGTATTTTACTGTGTACAGATGGGCTTACTAACATGGTTCCAGAATCTTACATAAAAGGGGTTTTTACGAAAAATACATTTGAAAAAGTAGGAGAAGTGCTAATAAACAAGGCACTTGAAAATGGTGGCGTTGACAATATAACAGTACTCTATTTTACCGCTTAGGGAAGACCATTTCAAAGAATTTTTTCAAGAAGGTGATGGTTGAAAATGGATGATTTTGTTATAGGTAATAGGTACAGTGTTATTGAAAAGTTAGGCAGTGGTGGTATGTCGATTGTATACAAGGCAAAGGACAAAGTACTTAACAGACATGTTGCTATAAAAGTATTAAGAAGTGAATTTGCAAATGATGAGGAGTTTTTGTCAAGATTTAGAACAGAGGCTTTAGCTGCAGCTTCGCTTTCACATCCAAATATTGTATCTATTTACGATGTTGGTGAGCAAGAAGGTATGCACTACATAGTAATGGAATATGTAAATGGGAAAACACTGAAAGAATTTATCAAAGAGACAGGAAGAGTCAGTACAAAAGATGCAGTTACAATTGCAATACAGGTTTTGAGAGCACTGGACCATGCGCACAAAAAGGGAATTGTTCACAGAGATATAAAGCCACAAAACATTCTAATTGACGAAAATGGAATAGTTAAGGTCACAGATTTTGGCATAGCACGGGCTGTTTCAACCGGAACCATAATAAATACAAATCTGACAATAGGGTCTGTTCATTATTTTTCACCAGAGCAAGCAAGAGGTGGATATGTTGATAATAGGTCTGATTTGTATTCGCTTGGAGTTGTATTATATGAGATGGTGACTGGCGTTTTGCCATTTGATGGCGATACCCCTATATCCATTGCATTAAAACATTTACAAGAACAGCCAATTCGTCCTACTATATACAACCCGGATATTCCACGTAGTTTAGAGGCAATTATCCTAAAAGCTATGCAAAAGGATGTACTTTTAAGATACCAATCTGCAACAGAGATGATGCAAGATTTGAAAAATTCATTAATTGAGCCTGAAGGGGATTTTGTAAAGATAGAAACTCATGAAAATGTTGCAACAAAGCAGTTTCAACTTGAACAATTGAAGTCAAAAGATATAGTTTTAGAAGGTGAGAAAAAGCAAAAAGCAAACAAAAAAGATTGGATATACGTTGTAAGTGGTATTTTAACTGCTTTAGTTATTGTTGCGATTGGCTGGCTAATATTTTATAATGCTATTGGAAAGAGTTTAACACCACAAGATAACGAAATTACAATGCCAGATCTTGTTGGATATTCAGTTGATGATGCGAAAAGCAAATTAGATGAGCTTGGACTAAAGTTTACAATAGAGGAACAAAACGACCAAGCTGAAAAGGGGACAGTTATAAATCAAGAGCCGGCTGCGGGCATTAAAGTTAAAAAAGATACAACTGTAAAACTTACAGTTAGTAAAGGACCAGAGATGGTACGTGTACCAGATGTTGTTGGACAAAATGTGAAGGATGCGGAGATTGATTTGACTAATGCTGGGCTTAATGTAGAGATAAAAAGAGATTATTCTGATAAACCTGTTGACACTGTTATCTTCCAGCAGCCTTCTGCTAACGAATTGATTGAGAAAAACGGAACAGTAGTATTGACTGTGAGCTTAGGGCCTAAGATTGAAAAGGTGCCTGTACCTGATGTTACTGGTTTAGATATAGCTTCTGCAAAAGAACTTTTGCAAAAAGCAGGTCTAAATACTGGCAGTATCACATATAAAGAAGTAACTGACAGTGACTCTAACATTGTTATAAGCCAGCTACCTGTTGCAAATACTCTTGTGGACAAAGGTAGCAGTGTTGACTTAGTAGTTTCCCAAAAGGTTGAACAAAAAAATACTGCTAAGATTATCATAAAAACAGTTATTTTACCTTCTGATTTAAATGAAGCAAATGTAAAGATTGTTGTTGTCTCAAACAACAATGAAAGTATTGTATTTGATAGAGTTGTGAAAAAAGAAGAAACTCCTTTGCAGGTAAAGGTACCAATCACAGGACCATCAACTATTAGAATGTATATCAATGACCAATTATCATCAGAGGAGATGGTGGAATAGAGCTATGGAGATAAATGGGGTTATTGTAAAAGCAATTGCGGGTTTTTATTACGTCTATGACCGTGAAGGTACCATTTATGAGTGCAAAGCACGTGGAGTGTTTAGGAAAGATGATATAACTCCGCTTGTGGGAGATAATGTTACAATTGTGGAAAAAGCAAAAGGAGCTTATGTAATAGATAAGATTCTTCCGCGGAGAAACCAGCTTATAAGACCGCCAATTGCAAATGTAGATACTGCAATTGTTGTAGTAGCTTCTGTTTTCCCTGAGGTTTCTTTCATTACCCTTGACAAATTACTTGTAAATGTTTTAAGAGAAAAAGTTAAACCCCTTATCTGTGTTAATAAGGTTGACCTTGACAATGGCAAGACATTAGAGGTTGTAAAAAATCAGTATGGTATATTTGAAGTCATAGGAGTGTCTGCAAAGACTGGTGAAGGAATGGAAAAATTAAAAGAGCATATCAAAGGAAAGATATCTGTTTTTGCAGGCCAGTCAGGTGTAGGAAAAACATCTATTTTGAACTGTTTAATCCCCGGTTTGAATCTTAAGGTTGGGGAGATTTCTAAAAAGATTGAAAGAGGAAGGCACACCACAAGGGTGGTTGAACTTTTACGAGCAGGTGAAGACACATATATTGCCGATACACCAGGCTTTAGTTCAATAGAGATTACGGGAATGCTCAAAGATGAGCTAAAGTACTATTATCCAGAATTCTATGATTACGAGAATTGTAAATTTCCAGGATGTAATCATATCTTTGAACCAGAATGCGGTGTAAAAGCAGCTGTAAACGATAGGAAGATAAACTTTGAGAGGTATGAACGTTACAAGCAGATATTTATGCAGCTTCCTGTCCAAAAGGAATATGATTAAAACTAATGTGACAAGCATATTTACTTTAAAGGGGAGGTTTTTTAAGTTGTCGGTAAAAGTTGCACCATCAATCTTATCTGCTGATTTTTCAGATTTAAAAAGTGAAGTTAAAAAGCTTGAAAAAGCTGGTGCTGATTTGGTACATATAGATGTTATGGATGGGTGTTTTGTTGAGAATATTACAATTGGTGCTCAAGTTGTAAAGGCATTAAGAAGGCATACAAACCTTTTTTTTGATGTGCATCTGATGGTCATAAATCCTGAAAAACATATTGACAAATTTATAGAAAGCGGAGCTGACAACATCACAGTACATGTAGAAACTACTCATCATTTAGATGCTCTTTTAAATAAGATAAAAGGTGTTGGTAAAAAAGCAAGTGTTGCAATAAATCCTGCAACTCCAATTTGCCTAATCGAGAATGTGCTTGAAATGGTGGATATGGTCTTGGTTATGACTGTAAATCCTGGATATGGAGGACAGAGGTTTATTCCTTACACCTTAAAAAAGATTCAAAATTTATCTGAGATAAGGAAAAAAGAAGGATATGGTTTTGAAATTGAGGTAGATGGAGGTATCAACGAAAAGACTATTGTAGAGTGTGTAAAGGCAGGTGCAGATGTAATTGTTGCTGGATCGTATGTGTTTGAAAGTGGAGATGTAGAAAAAGCTATAAACAAATTAAAGAATTCATTGAAGGAGTTTAGGTAATAATAAAATTGAATGGATTCTTGTTAAAATAAATGTAAGATGGTATAATATATATAATCAGTTCTGTTGACATAAAGTAAATTAGCAAGAGAGTGGGTATCCCCCACTCTTTAATATTGTTTAGAGGAAATTTCTTTGTTGAAAATAAAGTTTTTGAAAGGAAGGATTAAGTGTGTCAAAGGTGACCAAAAGGGTAGAGGAGCTTGTGAAACCCATTTTAGAAAAATATGGTTTTGACTTAGTTGATATTGAGTTCAAAAAAGAAGGGAAGAACCATTTTCTGAGAGTGTATATAGACAAGCCTTGTGGAATTACAATAGACGACTGTCAACGTGTGAGTGAAGAATTGTCTAATAAGCTGGATATTGTTGATCCTATACCTTTTAGCTATTATTTGGAGGTTTCATCACCGGGAGTTAACAGACCGCTTGTGAATGACAGAGATTTTGTAAGGAATAGGGGAAGGGTGGTTGACGTTTTCTTGAAACAGCCAATTATGAATACTACCAAGCTAACAGGTGAGCTTGTCGAGAAGAAAGAAGATGTGCTGATTATAATGGTAGATGGAGAAAATATTTCTGTCCCATTTGAGAATATAAAGAAGGTAAAGGTTGCGATAAGATTCTAAGAAAAGACAAAGGGGGCTTTTAACAAAAATGACAAAGAAAGAACTAACTACAGATTTTCAGGAATTATTTTCTGCAATTGATGAACTTGAGAGGGAATATAAGATTGAAAGAGAGTATATCTATTCTGTTTTAGAATCTGCACTTTTAACTGCTTATAAGCAGGTAAGAGGGATAAGGGACAAGAACCTTTCAAATGTAAAGGTTTCAATTGACCCTGAAAAAGGCGATGTGAGAATTTTTGAATACAAAAAAGTAGTAGAAAATGTAAAGGACAAAAGGAACGAAATCTCGGTGGAAGATGCACGGAAGATTGACAAACGCTATCAGATTGGTGACATTGTTGCAATAGAGGTTCCAATCTCAGACTTTAGCCGAAAAGCTGCAATGACGGTAAGACAAACAGTTATAGGAAAGATAAGAGAGAAGAAAAGAAATATTATATTTGAAGATTATTCAGCCAAGATTGACAATATTGTAACAGGGGTTATTCAGAGAATAGACAAGAAAAACGTCATTGTTGAGATAGAAGGTGGGAAGGTAGAAGCAATACTTCCAATGGAAGAGCAGATACCAGGTGAGGAGTATAAGCCGGGGACAATGATGAAGTTTTACCTTGTAGATGTCAGGATTCCTCCAAAAGAAAAAGAACCAATTGTTTATCTTTCAAGAACACATCCAAATTTGATTAAGAGACTTATGGAAAATGAAGTACCAGAGATTCAAGAAGGGATAATCGAGATAAAAGGGATTGCAAGAGAGGCTGGATCAAGGTCAAAGGTTGCAGTTTATTCTAACAGTTTAAAGGTTGACCCTGTGGGTGCTTGTATTGGCGAAAAGGGAATAAGAATTCAGAATGTTCTGAGACATCTTGGAAGTGAAAAGATTGATATAGTGAAATGGAGCAATGACATAGGTGAGTTTATCAAAAATGCGCTCAGTCCTGCGGAGGTTGTTCATATTGATTTGAATTTGGTTGAGAAAAAGGCATTTGTACTTGTTCCAAATGACCAGTTATCGCTTGCTATTGGGAAAGGTGGACAAAACGCACGGCTTGCGGCAAAGCTCACTGGTTGGAAGATAGATATAAGAGGTAAATAAAGTGAGTGGGGTGAAAAGGTGCAAGAATATGTCCCACACAGAAAATGTGTTGGCTGTCAAAAGATAAGACCAAAATACCAGCTTTTGAGGATTGCTAAAAATAATGATGGTATTTTCATAGATGAAAAACAAAGGCTACCAGGAAGAGGAGCATATCTTTGTAAAAATAGAAAATGCTTGCATCTTGCAAAGAAGAAAAAGGGGCTTGAGAGGTCTTTGAAGGTAGCTATTCCTAAGGAGTTTTATGACGTGGTTGAGAAGTTTTTTGCTGAGAATTTTAAAAAATCGGCGGAGGTGTCAGAATGACAAATAAGCTTAGGATATATGAGTTTGCAAAGCTTTTAGAGATTCAAAATAAAGATTTGATGGATATACTTAATAAGTTAAATATTGAACACAAAAGTCATATGAGCGCTTTAGAGGAAAACGATATTAACCTTGTTTTAGAATATATCTTGCAAGAAAAGGAAAAAGAATATGCAGAGAAGAGAAGAGAAAGGTTACCAAGTCATAAGGAAGGTCGTTCAGGTGAAAGGCATACAAAGACTCATGATGAGAAAAAACACATAAGACATGGTGAAAAACCGTCGCATGCTTATGACAAGAGAGTAGAACAAAAAGTATCGCAGAAATCTCAACAAGAGGTTAGACAAAAGCTTAACAGAGAAAGAAGAGAAAAACATCAAGAAGCGATTCCAAGAGAAAGTGGCAAAAAATTTGAGAGCAAAGAGAAAAAGGCTACCGTACATGCTCAAAAGGTTGTGGAAGTCTTTCCACAACAAGAGCCTGAAAAAAGACAGACAGCAAAACCAAAATATGAGGTTACAAAAGAACAAAAGATTGAAAAAAGATATCAGGATAAAGCCGCAACAAAGCAAAAAGCTGAAAAGGCTACTAAACACAAAAAGCAGCTATTTCATGTTGATGAACTGACTCAAGAAGAGGTTACTGTTGATAGAGAAGAACTTGAAAAGATTGACAAAGAGGTAGAGGATACCTTATTAGAAGAGGAGTACTTGCAAGAAAAGCATGTGAGACGTGGCAAGAAAGAGAAACTCAAGAAAAAGTCAAAAGAACAGAAAGAGGTATTAAAGCTTCAAACAAAAACTCTTCAGGAAGAGAAGAAGGAAGAGATTGTAAAAATTCCCCAGAAAATTACTGTTGGTGAGTTTGCAAATCTTATAGGTAAACCTGCTGCCGAGGTCATTAAAAAACTTATAATGCTTGGTGTGATGGCAAATATTAACCAAGAAATAGATTTTGATGTGGCCTCTTTAATTGCAGAAGACTATGGGTTTAAGGTTGAAAAAGAAATAATAAAGAGCGAAGAGGAGATACTTTTAGAAGATCAAGAAGATACACCAGAATCTTTGCAACCACGTCCACCTGTTGTAGTTGTAATGGGTCATGTTGACCATGGTAAGACATCACTGCTTGATGCGATACGAAAGACAAATGTTACAGAAAAAGAAGCAGGTGGCATTACCCAGCATATTGGTGCATCTGTTGTTGAAGTAAACGGTAGAAAAATAACATTTTTAGACACACCTGGTCATGAAGCATTTACTGCTATGAGAGCTCGTGGTGCACAGGTAACTGACATTGCAGTCTTGGTTGTCGCAGCAGATGATGGTGTTATGCCCCAGACAGTTGAGGCAATAAATCACGCAAAAGCAGCAAATGTGACAATTATAGTTGCTATTAACAAGATTGACAAACCAGAGGCAAATCCAGAGAGAGTAAAACAACAACTTTCTGAGTATGGTCTTATACCTGAAGAATGGGGTGGAGATACTGTATTTGTAAACGTCTCTGCTAAAAAGAAGATAGGTATAGACCATTTACTGGAAATGATTTTGCTTGTTGCCGACCTGCTTGAGCTCAAAGCAAATCCAAACAGGCCAGCTCGTGGTAGAGTAATAGAAGCAAAGCTTGACAAAGGAAGAGGACCTGTTGCCACAGTTTTGGTTCAAAAAGGTACACTTAAAGTAGGCGATTATGTAGTTGTTGGCAGTACATGGGGAAGAGTAAGAGCAATGATTGATGACAAAGGGCAAAGAATTAAAGAGGCAGGGCCTTCCATGCCTGTTGAGATTTTAGGGCTTGAAGATGTTCCAACTGCTGGCGATGAGCTTGTTTGTGTAAAGGATGAAAAAACAGCAAAAACAGTTGCTCAAATTCGCCAAGAGAGACTCAAAGAAGAAAAAATGCAGCAAAGCAAGATTTCACTTGATGAACTCTTTGAGAGGATTCAAAAAGGACAGTTAAAAGAACTAAGGGTTATAATAAAAGCAGATGTTCAAGGATCTGTAGAAGCTTTAAAATCGGCAATTGAAAGGCTTTCAAACGATGAGGTTACAGTGAAGGTAATCCATGCAGCTGTTGGTGCAATTACAGAATCAGATGTGACTTTGGCTTCTGCATCAGATGCCATAATAATTGGATTTAACGTAAGACCAGAAGTTGGAGCGATGTCTCTTGCAGAAAAAGAAAAGGTTGATATCAGAATGTACAGAATCATATATGATGTTATAAATGACATAGAAGCAGCAATGAAAGGTTTGCTTGAGCCTGTTTATAGAGAAGTAATAATTGGTCATGCTGAGGTAAGGCAGATATTCAAATCTTCATCTGTTGGCACAATTGCTGGATGTTATGTTTTAGACGGTAAGATAGCAAGAACGTCTAATGCACGAATTATCAGAGACGGTGTTGTTGTATATGAAGGGAAATTGGCTTCGCTCAAAAGGTTCAAGGATGATGTAAGAGAGGTTGCAGCTGGGTATGAATGTGGCATGACATTTGAAAAGTTCAATGATATAAAAGAAGGAGATATTGTTGAAGCATACGAGATGCAAAAGGTTGAGAGTTAAAATATAAAGAGGTGAAAACATAAGATGCAATTTGAAAGGGCCGACAGGGTTGCTGAGGAAATAAAAAAAGAGATAAGTGACATAATACAGCATGAGCTTAAAGACCCACGGATATGTGCAGAACTCATAAGTATAGTGAAGGTCAATATGAGTAAAGACTTAAGATATGCGAAAGTCTTTGTGAGTATTTTTGACAAAAATAAGGATAATATTACAAGTACTATGAAAGCTTTAGAAAATGCCAAACCTTATATAAGAAGAGAGATTTCTCGAAGGATAAACTTGAGATTTTCACCAGAGATATCATTTGAGTTAGATGATTCAATTGAATATGGTGCTCGAATTTCAAAAATCCTCAATCAATTGAACATTACAAAGAATGAGGAAGAGGAAGAAGAAAAATCTTTAGATGAAAGCGAAGGTGAACTGGAGAATTGATAGAGAGCAAGATTATAAATTGTCTTTTGAACTCAAACAAAATTGCAATTGTCTCACATGAAAATCCTGACGGTGATTGTATTGGTTCTATGCTTGCCTTATACTTAGCCTTGACAAAGAAGGGCAAAAGTCCACGGATGTTTTTAAAAAACAATGTCCCAAAGAATCTATCATTTTTACCTGCTGCAAACAAGATAGAGATTAAAGATGAGATTGACGAAATGTTTGATGTTTTGGTGTTATTAGACACTGGTGAGCTTGAGAGAACTGGTATAAAAAATATTAAAAGTTGTTATAAAAAACTGGTCAATATTGACCATCATGTAACAAGTGAAGGGATTGGAGATTATTACTATATAAATTCATCTGCTGCAGCAACTGGCGAAATTGTATATCAGTTGGTAAAGCTTATGGGCATTGATAACGACAAAGATATAGCAACTTGTCTTTATACAAGTATTTTTACAGACACAGGTGGATTTAAATATTCAAATACTACATCAGTAACACATCAAATTGCTGGCGACCTTATAAATATGGGTATTAACTTTGTGTATATTGTAAATAAAGTGTTTGACGAGATGAGTTTATCAAAGTTTAACCTTTTAAAGGATACTTTGCAAACTTTAGAGCTCTTTGAAGAGAACAAGATAGCATTTTTGACAATTACGAAGGAGATGTTCGAAAGAAACAACGCATCTCGAGATGAAACAGAAAATATTATAAGCTTTGCAAAGAACATTGAAGGTGTTGAAGTGGCTGCCCTGTTCATTGAAGAAGACAGCAGAATAAAAGTAAGTCTTAGATCGAAATATTATCTTGATGTAGCAGCCATTTCAAAAGAATTTGGAGGCGGCGGCCATCCTAGGGCAGCCGGTTTTAGTGTAAGTAACTTAGAGTTAAACCAGATAAAGAATAACCTATTACTGAGGCTCAAAAGTGATGTTAAATGAATGGAATACTATTGGTTGATAAACCAGTGGGACTTACTTCTCATGATGTTGTTGAGTATGTAAGAAAACTCTTTAAAACAAAAGTTGGGCACTGCGGAACACTTGACCCATTTGCAAGTGGGCTTTTAGTGCTTTTGATAGGTGAGGCAACAAAACTTTCATCCTTCTTCACCAAAACAAAAAAGACTTATATAGCTACAATGCAGTTTGGAATTAAAACAGATACACTTGACACAACAGGGAGAGTGCAGTTGCGGAATAATATCTTCATAGAGCAAAGTGAAATTGAAGATTGCCTAAAAGACTTAAAAGGAGAGGTAGAACTTTCAGTTCCTATCTACTCTGCAAAGAAAGTAAATGGTAGGAAACTATACGAGTACGCAAGAGAGGGAATTGACATTGAAATTCCAAAGATTAAGAGTATCATATATAGTATAGAGATGATAAATTATTGCTATCCTTATATGACATTTGCTGTTGAGTGCAGTCATGGCACATATATAAGGAGCTTGGCTGAAAAAATAGCAAATAAGCTTTCTACTGTTGCCACTTTAGTTCAGCTAAGAAGGGCAAAAAGTGGGGTTTTTGATATCAAGGCTGCTTCTTCATTAGACTTTATTTCAAAAAACAGTATTATTCCTTTAGAAAATCTGATTTCCAATGAGATAGTTGTGAATGAGTCTGCATATAAAAAGCTAATAAATGGTAATCCTTTGACAAGGAAAGATATAATAGAGGTTAAATTAAATAATAGTCTTTTTGAAGATTTTTACAAAATCAGTATGAAAGATACTTTTTTTGTTTACAAAAGAGAGGGGGATAGATTTAAATATCTATTGAAGGTGGAAAATTACAGATGAACATTTATCAGAGGATACTCACAAGAAATGACGCGCCAGCAGTTGCTTTAGGATTTTTTGATGGTTTTCACATAGGGCATAAAAAATTATTTGAGGTTTTAACTTCAAGTGCTAATCAGTGCAAAAAGGTAGTTTTTACTTTTAAAAATCACCCTGACAAATTGCTTGGGCTTGACACCAAATATATTCTTACAAATAGTGAAAGGTTAGAATTTTTTGGAAAATATGAAATTGATGATGTATATTTTATTGAATTCAACAAAGAATTTATGCAGATAGACAAAGATAGGTTTATTGAAGATATCTTGATTAAAAAGCTAAATGTTTCCTTGGTGGTAGTTGGATATGACTTTACATTTGGCTATAAGGCTGAGGGAAATAGCAAATATCTGTGCGAAAAACTCAAAAACTTTGGCAGAAAGTGTGTAGTCATTGAACCAGTCAAATACCAGGGACAGGTTGTAAGCAGCACACTCATTCGAAACTTGATAATGGATGGCAATATAAAACTTGCAAATTTGTTGCTGGGTTATAACTTTTTTATCAAGGGCATTGTCAAAAGAGGAAACAGATTGGGCAGAAAAATGGGTTTTCCAACTCTTAACATAGGATTTGAAAAAAACAAGGTTGTACCAAAAAATGGAGTGTATGTAACAAATACAATTATTGACAACAAGAGATATCTTTCGCTTACAAATGTAGGTTTTAATCCTACGGTGTCGAAAACTCAGAACATAAAAATTGAGACTCATGTTTTGGATTTTGAAAAAGAAGCATATGGTAAGGAGATAACTGTTGAGTTCATTAGTTTTATTCGAGATGAAAAAAAATTTGTCAATTTGCAAGAACTCAAAAATCAGATTAACAAAGACATTGAATATGTAAAAGCTCTATTTTGCAAAGCAAGCATATAGACATCCCAAAAGATTTTTGTTACAATATGCTATGTGCTAACCTGAGTCCTTGTTAGAGGATACTCCCAGCCTTTAACAAAGATTCAGGCATTTAAAAAAGAAAAGGGAGGTGTAAAGAGAATGCTCACAAAGGAACAGAAGCAGGAGATAATCAAGAAGTACCAGCTTCATGAATCTGACACGGGTTCTCCAGAGGTTCAGATTGCTCTTTTGACAGAGAGAATAAATAGGCTAAACGAGCACCTACAGATTCATAAGAAAGACTTTCATTCAAGAAGAGGTCTTTTGAAGATGGTAGGTCAGAGAAGGAAACTTCTCAACTATCTGAAAGAATATGATATAAATAGATATCGTGAGCTGATAGAAAAATTAGGACTCAGAAAGTAAAGTCACAAAACTGGAGCGGTGTAGCCGCTCCATTATTTTAGAGAGAGGTGGTTGAGTTTGGAAAGTAAAATTTATAAAATGGAGCTTGCAGGAAGGGAGCTGAGTTTTGAGATTGGTAAATATGCACTTTTGGCGAATGGAGCAGTGCTTGCAAGATACGGTGACACAGCTGTTTTAGTAACTGCTTGTGCTTCAGAAAAACCGAGAGAGGGTATAAACTTTTTCCCATTGACAGTTGACTATGAAGAAAGACTATATTCTGTGGGAAAGATTCCAGGTGGGTTTATCAAAAGAGAAGGAAAACCTTCTGAAAAAGCAATTCTGTCTGCAAGATTAATTGACAGGCCAATACGTCCTCTTTTCCCAAAAGACTTTTATCATGATGTATCTGTCATCGCAACAGTTTTGTCAGTTGATCCTGACAATCCACCTGATGTTTTGGCAATGCTTGGCTCATCAGTTGCTCTATCAATATCTGATATTCCATTTGAAGGTCCAACAGGCTCTGTGTTGGTTGGGTATGTGGATGGAAAGATTGTAATCAATCCTACAGCAAAGGAAAGAGAAGTCAGTAAGCTACACCTTGTTGTATCTGGTACAAAAGATAAAGTAATGATGATTGAGGCAGGTGCCCAGGAGATTTCAGAAGACATAATGCTTGAAGCTATTATGACAGCTCAAGAGGAGATTAAAAAGATTGTTGAGTTTATAGAGGGAATAGTAAAAGAAGTTGGAAAGCCAAAGATGCAATATGAAAAAAGAGTAGTTCCTGAAGAGATAAAGCAAAAGGTAAGAGAACTTGCATATGAAAAAGCATATCAGTATGTTCAGATACCAGATAAGATAGAAAGAGATAAAAAACTTGATGAACTGAAAGAAGAGGTTTTAAAGGTATTTGAAGGCGAGACAGAAGACACACTCCTTTTGGTTGACGATGCACTTTACAACCTTGAAAAAGAGATTGTTCGAAAGATGATTGCTGAAGAGGGCAAAAGACCAGACGGACGCAAATTTGATGAAATCAGACCTCTATATGCTGAGGTAGGGATTTTACCAAGGACTCACGGCTCAGCCCTGTTCAAAAGAGGTTATACTCAGGTTCTGACAGTTGCAACACTTGGAACAAAAGGTGAGATGCAATTTTTAGATGGGCTTGAAGAAGAAGAGGCAAAAAGGTATATGCATCACTACAACTTCCCACCGTATTCAACAGGGGAGTCAAAACCTGTAAGAGGACCTGGTAGAAGAGAAATAGGACATGGTGCTTTAGCAGAGAGGGCACTTGAGCCTGTTATACCTTCAGAAGATGAGTTTCCGTATACAATAAGAGTTGTATCAGAAGTTTTAACATCAAACGGTTCAACCTCACAAGCAAGTGTATGCGGAAGCACTCTTGCACTAATGGATGCTGGTGTTCCTATAAAAGCACCTGTTGCAGGAATATCAATTGGTCTTATTACAAAAGAAGATGGTAGCTTTATCACACTTACCGACATTCAAGGAATAGAGGATTTCTTTGGTGATATGGACTTTAAAGTGGCTGGGACTCGTGAAGGTATAACTGCAATCCAACTTGATATAAAAATCCATGGTTTGACAAAAGAGATAATTGAAAAGGCGTTATATCAGGCAAGAGAAGCAAGACTAAAGATTTTAGACTTTATGCAAACAGTTATTGACAAGCCGCGAAGTGAGCTTTCTCCGTATGCACCCAAAATATTTAAAACTACAGTTGACCCAGAAAAGATTCGTGATATAATTGGTCCTGGTGGTAAGATGATTAATAAAATCATTGCAGAGACAAATGTGAAAATCGATATAGAGCCAGATGGTAGGATATTTGTTGCAGCACCTGATGATATCTCAGGTAACAGAGCGATTAGTATGATTGAAGGTATAGGTCGTGAAATTGAAGTAGGCCAGTTCTTCTTGGGTAAAGTTACAAGAACAGCTTCATATGGGGCGTTTGTTGAAATATATCCTGGTAAAGAAGGGCTTGTTCATATTTCTCAGCTTGACAACAAGAAACTAAAATCGGTTGATGAGGTTGTCAAAGTAGGAGACCTTGTATTAGTAAAGGTTATTGGAATTGACAGACTTGGCCGAATTGCACTTTCTCGAAAGGAAGCTTTAAATGTCACATATTCGCGAAAAGCAAAATAACAAAGAAAGCATAAACCATAAAAAGTGGCTTATGCTTTCTTTTATTTTTTATTTCCCAAATTTTATCTTTTGAAATACTTTGAAAATCCAGTTGAATGATGTAACAAGCATTAAGGCAATTGCAATACTTCCTGCAATTAAAAGTGTTTGAATTCCTGTCTTTATTGCGGTGTCAAAATTATTTTTTATAAGTGCAGTCATTGTATTATACATCCCTGCACCTGGAACAAGAGGTATAATGCCGGGTATAAGAAAGATTGGAACAGGATTTTTTAAAAGTCTTGCAAAGATTTCTGAAAATATGTTCACCATTAAGGCAGCAAAAAATACACCTATAATAGGAGAAAAATTTGACCGTAAAAATATTATGTTTACAAACCAGCCTATCATACCACTTATGCCACAAAAAATCAGTGTTTTTTTGGGTGAATTTGTCAAGATTGCAAACGAGAAACTCACCAAAAACGCTGAAATTAATTGAAACCAGAGACTTTTTTCCAAGTTTTAATCCTCCTTCGAAAAGCCTATTTTAAAATACTTAGAGCAATTCCTGCTCCAGCTGCGATAAAGATAGCTATTAAAAATGCCTCAACTCCTCTTGCAACACCTGAGAGAAGGTCTCCAGCAATTGTATCTCTTATTGCATTTGTTATTGCAACACCTGGGGTCATAATCATAACAGACCCGATAATTATTTTATCTAAATTGATTCCAAGGTGAAAATTTACAGTTATTAATGCCAAGGTGGCTGTAGAGAATCCGCCTATTATATAAGAAATAAAGTAAGATAGTTTTCGCGAATTTAAGATATTCAATATAGCTTGTGTAAATAAACCCACAAAAAAGGCGGAGATGGCATCAACAATTTTTCCACCAAACAATATTGTGGAAAAACAACACACCAAAGCTGCTGCAATTGGTGTCATCCTATTGCTGTAACCTTTTTTGTTTTGTATGTCATTCAAAATCTTTATTGATTGGGCATAACCATACTCATGCTTTTGAAAATCTCTTGAAAACTGGTTAACAAGAGATATCTTGTTTAAATCGATAGTTCTGTTCTTTATTCGCTTCGAAATAGTCAAAAGGTTGTTTTCTTCATCTGCAACTGTTGCAACAATTCCAGTAGGGATGACAAAACTTTCAGCAAATTTCAAGTTTCCTTTTGAACATATCCTTACCATTGTATCTTCAACCCTGTAAGTCTCAGCTCCGTTTTTTAACATTATCTCACCAGCTAAAAGTGCAACTTCAATAAGCTCCTTTGGACTCATCATTTTTAACGTTAGCTCTCCTTTTGTTTAATTTTCAAAAGTCTATAATAAGATTATATAGTACTTCAAACTATCTTGTGAACATTAAAGTTTGTGCAGTGCTTTTCCAGCAAAATGATTGACTTTGAAAGTACAGCTAAAATATAATATACACAAGGACAATTTTAGTGTATAATCATAAATTGCAAACATTGTATATAGGAAATGAAAAAATATTCAGAAAGGGGCATGCAAATGTATTTTTATAATTTAGTAAAGGATACTGACCCTGAAATAGCTGAAGCAATCAAAAATGAGCTAAAAAGGCAGCAAAACAAGATTGAACTCATTGCTTCAGAGAACTTTGTATCTGTTGCTGTGATGGCAGCAATGGGTTCACCTTTGACAAATAAATATGCAGAAGGGTATCCAAACAAAAGATATTATGGTGGCTGTGAGTATATTGATGTTATTGAATCAATTGCTATTGAGAGAGCAAAAAAGCTATTTGGAGCAGAGCATGCAAATGTCCAGCCACACTCTGGTGCTCAGGCAAATATGGCAGTGTATTTTGCAGTGTTGAATCCTGGAGATACAATACTCGGCATGAATCTTTCACATGGTGGGCATCTTACGCATGGAAGTCCTGTTAACTTTTCTGGTAAACTTTATAATATTGTCTCCTATGGTGTTGACCCTGAAACAGAGACAATAGACTATGATGAGGTTTTAAGAATTGCAAAAGAACACAGACCGAAACTAATTTTGGCAGGTGCTTCAGCTTATCCGAGAGTTATTGACTTTAAAAAGTTTAGGGAGATAGCTGACGAGGTTGGTGCATATTTGATGGTTGACATGGCACACATTGCAGGCTTGGTTGCAGCAGGACTTCATCCATCGCCTGTTGAATATGCCGATTTTGTTACCACAACAACTCACAAGACACTTAGAGGTCCTCGAGGGGGGTTAATCCTATGTAAGGAAAAATATGCAAAGCTGATTGACAAGTCTATATTCCCCGGCATTCAAGGGGGACCTTTAGAACATGTAATTGCAGCAAAAGCAGTTGCTCTAAAGGAGGCAATGACAGAAGAGTTTAAAAACTATCAGATTCAGATTTTAAAGAATGCTAAAGCACTCAGTTCAAGGCTAATGGAAAGAGGATTTAGACTTGTGAGTGGTGGCACGGATAATCATTTAATGCTTGTTGATTTGCGAAACAAAGGTATCACTGGTAAAGATGCAGAAAAAAGACTTGACAGCTTGAATATAACATGTAATAAAAATGCAATTCCTTTTGATCCTCAAAGTCCAATGGTGACAAGTGGAATAAGGCTGGGTACTCCAGCTGTGACAACACGTGGGTTTAAGGAAGAAGACATGATAGAAGTTGCGGATATTATTCATGATACTTTGACAAATTCTGATACAGATGATAACATCTTACAAAGGGTTAAAGCATTGTGTGAAAAGTATCCACTTTATAGTGAATTTAGCGAATAGGAATAAAGTTCTGGTGAGTTTAAAATGGATTTTTTTCAGTATTTAGGAGAAAAAAGGCTAAAAAGAGAATCTCCTCTTGCGTATAAGTTAAGACCTAAACGACTTGAAGAGATTGTTGGGCAAGAGCATATTTTAGGTGAAGGTAAACCTCTTTACAATCTCATAAAAAATGATAAGCTTACTTCTATAATATTATATGGACCACCTGGTACAGGAAAGACCACAATTGCTCATGTTATTGCACAGGTTACAAACAAAATCTTTAAATCGATAAATGCAACTATTGCTGGGATTAATGATATAAAAAAGATTATAGAAGAAGCAAAACTTGAATTTTCACAAGGTGGTCGAAAGACAATCTTATTTATTGATGAAATACACAGATTTAACAAACTTCAACAGGATGCACTTTTACCCTCTGTTGAAGAGGGAATAATAGTCTTGATTGGAGCCACAACAGAAAATCCGTTTTATGAGGTCAACAAAGCACTGGTGTCTCGCTCTCTTGTCTTTGAGCTATTTCCTTTAAAGGAAGAGGATATTATAAAGATTATTGACAGAGCAGTCTCAGATAAGGAAAACGGCCTTGGAAAAATGAATGTAAAAGTAGAAGAGAATGCCAAAATACTTATTGCACGGCTTTCTAATGGTGATGCAAGGGTTGCTTTAAATATTTTAGAAGCCTGTGTTTATTCAACAAAGCCTTTGGAAGATGGAACAATTATGATTACCCAAGACACCATAGGCAACCTTTCAAGCAGAAAGGTAAGTCTTTATGATGCCACAGGTGATATGCATTATGATACAATTTCGGCGTTTATCAAAAGCGTAAGGGGTTCTGACCCTGACGCTGCTCTATTTTATCTTGCAAAGATGCTGGATAGCGGTGAGGATATAAAATTTATTGCCAGAAGACTTATAATCTTAGCAGCAGAGGACATTGGTTTGGCAGACCCTATGGCACTAAATGTGGCAACATCTGCTGCATGGGCTTGTGAGTTTGTTGGAATGCCTGAGGCTCGGATAATTTTATCTGAGGCTACTATATACCTTGCATGTGCTCCAAAAAGCAACTCAGCGTATTTAGCAATTGAAAAGGCACTTGAGGATGCTAAAAATACTCCTATTAAAAGCATTCCCATGCACTTGAGAATGGCTTCACATGGTGAAGAAAAACTTGGACATGGAGTAGGGTATCTGTATCCACATGATTTTAAAAATCACTGGATAAAACAGCAATATTTGCCTGATGAGCTTGTTGGAAGAAGGTACTATTATCCTACTGAAATGGGAAAAGAAAAAGAAATAAAAGAGTATATAGAAAATCTTAAAAAAGAAGATGGTAACAAAAGTAGCTGAGATTTTTTAAAAGATCAAGTAAAATGAGAGGAGCAAAGAAAATATGGAAATTGCAAGTTTAGCTTTAAAACTTCACAAGCAGCACAAAGGCAAAATTGCGCTCAAAAGCAAAGTGCCAATAAATGATGCAAATGATTTGAGCATCTATTACACCCCTGGTGTTGCAGAGCCATGTAAAGAGATTGCAAAAGATAGAGAACTTGTTTATGAATACACTTCAAAGTCAAATTGGGTTGCAGTTGTTACAAATGGAACAGCTGTATTAGGATTGGGCAATATTGGTGCCTATGCTGGTCTTCCTGTGATGGAGGGAAAAGCAGTTTTGTTTAAAGAGTTTGGCGGGGTTGACGCTTTTCCTATCTGTATAAATTCAAATGATGTGGAAGAGATTGTAAAGGTAATAAAACTTATTGAACCCTCATTTGGAGGAATAAATCTTGAGGATATAGGGGCTCCTGCATGTTTTGAGGTTGAGGAAAGGCTCATTGAGGAGCTTGATATTCCTGTATTTCATGATGACCAGCACGGGACGGCAGTTGTCGTATTGGCTGCTTTGATAAACTCTTTAAGGCTTGTAAACAAGAAAATCTCAGATGTAAAGATAGTTATCAACGGAGCTGGGGCAGCTGGAATTGCAGTCTCAAAACTTTTGATAAAATACGGGGCACAGAACGTGATTATTTGTGATAGGCTTGGATCAATTTATGATGGAAGAAAAGAAGATATGAACAAATACAAACAAGAAATAGCAAAAATTACCAATAAAGATCTCTTGAGAGGTTCTGTTCATGATGTAATTAAAGGTGCCGATGTCTTTATTGGATTGTCGGTTGCAAACGTGCTTGACGAAAAAGATATAAAGAATATGGCAAAAGATGCTATTGTTATGGCAATGGCAAACCCTATACCAGAGATTATGCCAGATAGGGCCAAAAAAGCGGGGGCGAGGATTGTTTGCACAGGCCGCTCCGATTTTAGCAATCAGGTAAACAATGTATTAGCTTTTCCTGGCATTTTTAGGGGAGCGCTTGATGTAAGAGCAAGGAGAATAACCGATGAGATGAAAATTGCAGCAGCAGAAGCGATAGCAAAGATTGCAGATGAGAACTTAAGTGAAGATTATATAATTCCAAAGGCATTTGACAGAAGGACTTCATTTGAGGTAGCCTTGGCTGTGGCAAAAAAGGCAATTGAGCAAGGTATAGCAAAGCTTTATATGAGCGAAGGGGAACTTCAAAGAAAAATTTCACTTATGTTAAATATGTAAAATTGTACAATCTTCCAATAAAGTCTTTACTAAAAAGTACCCTTTTCAAAGGGTACTTTTTTTGTGGACAGTAAGTGCAATATGTAATATAATTTTAATAAGAGACTTATATCTTTATAATTGTGTTGTATTTTAGCCTGATGTAAATATATTACATTTATGAAAAAAAAAAAAAAAAAAGTTGGAACTTCAAAGTAATGGATTGTAAAAGGTGGGAGGAAGTCTTGTGAATGCTCAAAAGATAGTTATTGAAAGAGAATACATAAAAGTTTCATGGTTTTTAATAGGAGCAGTTGGCCTGTACTTAGTTTTTGATAGGCTTTTGTTTTCGAAAAATTACAATCTCTCCTATTTTTCTGATTGGCTTGTGCCGATTATATTTTTATTTGTATCAGTAGGCTATAACTTCTTTAAAGTATGGCTTTTTAGTGGCAGGGTTGAGATTAGCGAAGAGATTTATAAGTACCTTAAATTTTTTGAGATTATAAATCTTATCTTTTTCTTTGGGTATGAAAAACTGTTTGACCTCATGTTTATTATATCATTGGTATTTTTATTTTACCTCGGAAGAATTAAAATGAGTGGTATCAGACAAGTAGTAGTTATCTTAATATTCTCTTATATTCTTTTCATATTCCGTAATTTTATTTCAGGCGATATAAACATTGAAGTTTTTAGAAATTTATTATACATCCTTTTCTATGTTTTTTGGATTTACAACGCTGGTAAAGTTGAAGTTGTTCAAAGAAATTCAATTAGCAGCTTAGAAGCGCAAGTACAACAAATGGAAGAAAAGATAAAAAATTACGTAGAGTTAAATAAGGCTAAAGATGTGAAGATAAAGGAATTGGAAAGGGAAATAAGCTATCTTAAAGAGATAAATAAAAGACTTAATATCTCTCTTGGTGAGTTTTTCAATCTACAAGAAATCAGTAAAATAATAACTCAAATTTTAGATACTAACGAACTTTTGAAATTTGTAAACGATGTATTGATTGGTGTAACAGGAGTTGACAAGAGTTCTATTTTACTATTTAATAGAGATAAAACAGAGCTATACGTTGCATATTCTAATCTTCCTGAGAATGAACAAAAAGAGAGTTTTAAACAAGAAAAAATTGAATGGCTTAAAAACGTTGCAATGAATTGTGAGAGTGGGTATAGAAATAGAGTAAGAGCAGAAGATTGCCCATTTATTGACGGAAGACCAACAAAGGCGATTATGTATGCCTCTCTTTCTACAAAAAATGACAAGTATGGAGTAATATTGCTTGAACATGTATTTGAAGATATTTTTACAGAGGACAATTTGAGGTTTTTAACTTCTATTGCTGCTCAGGTTTCAATTGCATTAGAAAACTCAAGCCTGTATCAGCAAATGAGAAGTATGGCAATGGTTGATGGCTTGACAGGTGCATATAACCGTATTTACCTATATGAAGTTTTAGAAAAGGAAATTGAAGCTTCAAATGGTAGATATCCTATTAGTGTTGCATTGTTTGACGTTGACAATTTCAAAAAACTCAACGATACATATGGGCATTTGTTTGGAGACAAAGTACTACAGACAATTGTTAGGATTGCGAAAGAAAAGATTAGAAAGGGAGATATTGTGGCAAGGTATGGCGGCGAAGAGTTTGTGATTGTATTTAGTCATCTTGAAAGTTCGGAGGCTTACAAGGTTGTTGAGAGGATAAGAAGAGCAATTGAGAACGAAACAATAGAAGATAATCTTGTCCAGACAAAGATTACAGTGAGCTTTGGAATCTCTTCTTACCCAGCACATGCCGAGAATGTTAAGGATTTGATAAAATGTGCTGATATTGCGATGTACCGTGCAAAAAGCAGTGGGAAAAATTGTACTGTGATATACAATCAGGAATTGGAGATGAAAGTATGAGATGCCCATATTGTGGATATGAAGATAGCAAGGTAATTGACACAAGACCTGCTGATGAAGGAAGGACAATTAAAAGAAGAAGAGAGTGTTTGAAATGTCAGAAGAGATTTACTACATTTGAGAAGATTGAAAGACAGCCTATTTTGGTTATAAAAAAAGACAACCGCCGTGAAGAGTTTGACAGAAGCAAAATTCTCAATGGGATTATAAAAGCATGTCAAAAAAGGCCTGTGTCTATTGAGCAGATGAACAAAATAGTAGATGAGATTGAAAATGAGATTTATAACTCTATGAGAGATGAGATTTCTTCAAGGGAAATAGGCGAAATGGTTATGGAAAAGTTGAAAAAACTTGATGAGATATCGTATGTGCGATTTGCCTCTGTTTACAGGCAATTTAAAGATATAAATACCTTTATAGAAGAGCTTCAGAAACTTTTGACAGAAAAGATAGAATAATCTTAAGAAAGACTGAGAAAAATAAATATTGAATGAGAAAAACTTAAAAAAATCAAGAAATTTGATTAAATTTGAAAGTTGAGATGAATGTGAAAAAATGTATAATAGTAAGTGAAAGTCAAAGATAGTCAAAATCAAATTACAAGTGGCGATGGTTCGCCACTTTAAAAACCTTCCAAAAGTCAAAAAAAGTCAAGAGGAGGGTGATGTGAAATGTTAAGAGACATTGTTCCATTTGGAAGAAAACCATTTGACATCATGAGAAGAATTGAAAGAGAGTTCTTTGACATTGACGATTGGTTTGAGGATTTCTTTGCTCCGTTTGAAAGAGGTTCAAGATTTATGAGAACAGACATCAAGGAGACTGAAAACGAGTATATCATTGAAGCTGAGCTTCCTGGGGTTAAAAAAGAGGACATCAAAATAGAGCTTTACGACAATAAACTCACTATAAAGGCAGAAACTAAGCAAGAGGAAAAAGAAGAAAGAGAGAACTTTATAAGAAGAGAGAGAAGATATGGAGCATTTAGCAGAACATTCTACCTTGATAATGTAAAAGAGGACGGTATTAAAGCAAAGTATGAAGATGGGATTCTGCGAATTGTTCTTCCAAAAGAAAGACCATCAAAACCAAATGTTAGAACAATTGACATCGAATAGAAACAATCAGGGAAGGCAGTAACCTTCCCTGATTGTTTTATTCTAAAAAGCTCTTAGGTGTGAGGTGTGAAAGACATATGAATATGGAAAAATTTACACAAAGCCTACAATCTGCTCTTTTAGACGCACAAAATACTGCAATCTTGTATAAACATCAGGAGATAGGAGTAGAGCATTTGCACTATGCCCTTGTAAATGAAGATGACAAGCTTGTTGCAAAGATACTAAAAAATATGGGAATAAATACAGAAATATACAAAAGAGATATAGAAGATCAACTAAAAAAGATTCCAATGGTTTATGGCCCTGGGGCTTCGGCTGTGTATGTAAATAGATTTTTAAACGAAATACTATTGAGAGCTGAAGATGAGGCAAAAAAGTTTAAAGATGAGTATATCAGTGTTGAACATGTATATCTTGCAATGATAGACTATGACCATCCTTCTACAAAAACTATATTCAGAAAGTATGGGATTATCCGCGAAAAATTCTTGCAACAGCTTTATAAAATAAGAGGAAACCAGAGGATAACAAATCCAAACCCGGAAGAAACATATGAGGTGTTGAAAAAATATGGTCGTGACCTCACTGACCTTGCAAAAAAAGGAAAGCTCGACCCTGTTATTGGAAGAGATGAAGAGATAAGAAGAGTAATTCAGATTCTTTCAAGAAGGACAAAGAACAACCCTGTCTTGATTGGCGAGCCTGGTGTTGGAAAAACTGCTATTGTAGAGGGGCTTGCACAAAGGATTGTCAAAGGTGATGTTCCAGAAGGCTTGAAGGATAAGACCATCTTTGCACTTGATTTAGGTGCGCTGATAGCTGGTGCAAAATACAGAGGTGAGTTTGAAGAAAGACTAAAAGCGGTTTTGAACGAGATTACGGCATCAGAAGGCAGAATAATTTTATTTATTGATGAGATTCACAATATAGTTGGTGCAGGAAGAGCAGAAGGTGCAATGGATGCAGGAAATCTTTTAAAACCTATGCTTGCAAGAGGAGAGCTTCACTGTATAGGTGCAACTACAATTGATGAGTACAGAAAATATATCGAAAAAGATGCAGCCTTGGAGAGAAGATTTCAGCCGGTTTTAGTAAATCCACCGTCTGTAGAGGATACAATCTCTATCTTAAGAGGACTTAAAGAGAGGTTTGAGATTCACCATGGTGTAAGAATTACAGACGATGCTTTGATTGCTGCCGCAAAACTTTCTGATAGGTATATCACAGATAGGTTCTTACCAGACAAGGCAATTGATCTTATTGATGAAGCTGCCGCACTTCTGAGAACAGAGATAGATTCAATGCCTACAGAACTTGATGAGATTACAAGAAAAATTATGCAGCTGAAAATTGAAAAGAATGTTTTGCAAAAGGAAGAAAATCCAAGTACAAGGCAACGATTGGAAGAGATAGACAAAGAGATTGCAGAACTAAATGACAGAGCAAACCAGCTTTCTGCTCAGTGGGAATATGAAAAGGAACTTATCAAGGAGATAAGAAAAATAAAAGAAGAAATTGAAGATGTTAAAATTCTAATAGAAGAAGCAGAGAGAAACTATGATTTGAATAAACTCTCTGAACTAAAATATGGAAGTCTATTAGATCTTCAAAAGAAGCTTGAGCAAAAACGCCAAGAAATAGAAAAGATTCCGCCAGAAAAAAGACTTTTAAAAGAAGAGGTTACAGAAGAAGAGATTGCAAAGATTGTGTCAAGGTGGACAGGAATTCCTGTTGCAAAGCTTGTTGAAACAGAAAGGCAAAAGATTTTAGAGCTTGACAAAATACTTCACAGAAGAGTTGTTGGTCAGGATGAAGCAATTGAGGCTGTTTGCAATGCTATAATGAGAGCACGGGCTGGAATAAAAGACCCAAGAAAGCCAATTGGAACATTTTTGTTCTTAGGGCCAACAGGTGTTGGTAAGACAGAGCTTGCACGGGCTTTAGCGGAGGCTTTATTTGACTCTGAGAACAACATGATAAGGATCGACATGACAGAATACATGGAAAAACACTCTGTATCAAGACTTATTGGTGCACCACCTGGTTATGTTGGGTATGAAGAAGGAGGTCAGCTTACCGAAGCTGTCAGAACAAAACCATATTCTGTTGTCTTATTTGATGAGGTTGAAAAAGCTCACCATGATGTATTCAATATCTTGCTTCAGATAATGGATGATGGAAGGCTCACAGATTCAAAAGGGAGAACGGTAGACTTTAAAAATACAATTATAATAATGACCTCAAACTTGGGAAGTGAGTATCTCTTGAATGCAAACATCTCAAACGGCGAAATAGATGAAAATACAAGAAGACTCATAGACAGAGAACTCAAAGCACACTTTAGACCAGAGTTTCTAAACAGGCTTGATGAGATAATAATCTTCAAACCTCTCACAAAAGAACAAGTAATAAAGATTATTGACCTTAGAGTGGCTGAGATTCAGCAAAGGCTTATTGAAAAGGGAATTTCGATTGTGCTCACACAGCGAGCAAAAGAATATGTAATGGAAAATGCATTTGATGTAAACTTTGGTGCAAGACCGATAAAGAGGTTTTTACAGAAAAATGTTGAGACATTAATTGCGAGAGAAATCCTAAAAGGTACAATTAACGAAGGGGATAGTATTAAAATTGACGTTGAAGATGGCAGATTTGTAATAATAAAGTAGGGCTATCTCAAAGGGGAGTCAAATGAGGTAGCCCTTTTTTGTTTGCCTTTTTGCTTGAAAATCATCAAATATTACAATATAATAACTTAAGAAAGCTCATAATTATAATTTATTATATTCTGCAATATACATAATCAGGAAGGATGGTAGGTTGGAATGATATGGTCAGAATATGAAAAACTAAACAGAAAACAATATGAAGAACTGCAACTTGAAAGGCTTAAAAGGACGGTAGAAAGGGTTTATGAAAATGTTCCTTTTTACCGTAAGAAATTTGATGAAATTGGAGTAAAGCCACATCACATCAAAACTCTTAAAGACATTCAGCTTCTTCCTTTCACAACAAAGGATGATTTGAGAGAGAACTATCCATATGGACTCTTTACTGTCCCTCTTTCAAAGATTGTTAGAATTCACGCCTCCTCAGGCACAACAGGAAAACCTACAGTTGTAGGATATACCAAACATGATATGGAAATCTGGACAGAGGTGGTTGCAAGAATTGTAACAGCAGCAGGGGTAAGAGAACATGACATTGCTCAGATAGCATTTGGCTATGGACTCTTTACAGGAGCGTTTGGACTTCATCAGGGTTTAGAGAGAGTTGGTGCAACTGTAATTCCTATTTCAAGTGGTAATACAGAAAAGCAGCTTATGGTAATGCAAGATTTTGGCGCAACAGTTTTGGTTTGTACTCCATCTTACGCACTTTACATGGATGAGGTTGCAAATGAACTCAATATTGACAGGTCAAAGCTGAAACTCAGAATAGGATTATTTGGTGCAGAGAGTTCAACAGTAGAGATGAGACGAGAGATTGAGAAAAAATGGGGTCTTTTTGCAACAGAAAACTATGGGTTGTCTGAGATTATTGGGCCGGGTGTTTCAGGAGAGTGCGAGTTTCGAGAAGGACTTCATATAAATGAAGACCATTTCTATCCAGAGATTATAAATCCCCAGACGGGTGAGGTCTTACCAGAGGGCGAAACAGGTGAGCTTGTTTTGACAACAATCACGAAAGAAGGAATGCCGCTCATAAGGTATAGGACAAGAGACATTACATCACTAATTTTTGAACCATGCAAATGTGGAAGGACAAATGTCAGAATGACCTCTGTAAAAGGACGCACAGACGATATGCTAATTATTCGAGGTGTGAATGTATTTCCTTCGCAAATTGAAAGTGTTTTAATGGGAATAGAAGGAATTGGACCACATTATCAGCTGGTTGTTACAAAAAGAGGATATTTAGATGATTTAGAAGTACATGTTGAGCTTGTAGATGGGAAGCTTTTAGAAAGGTATGCTGAACTTGAAAAGCTGGAAAACAAGATAAAGCACAGAATTTATACAGTTTTAGGTTTAAATGTAAAAGTAAAATTGGTAGAGCCAAAGACTCTTGAAAGAACAACTGGCAAGGCAAAAAGAGTTGTTGATTTGAGGAAGCAAGCAAACTAAAAAACAAAGAATAAATTGGAGGCTGAGACTATTGAGACGACTTATGCTTGGGAATCAAGCAGTTGCCAGAGGATGTTATGAAGCAGGTGTGAAGGTTGCAACTGCTTATCCTGGTACACCTTCAACAGAGATTACAGAGTACATATCCAAGTACAATGAGATTTACTGTGAATGGGCACCGAACGAAAAGGTGGCTTTAGAGGTTGCGATTGGGGCGGCTATCTATGGTAAAAGAGCAATATGTTCGATGAAACATGTGGGTTTGAATGTTGCAGCAGACCCGCTTTTTACTGTATCTTACACAGGGGTAAATGGCGGACTTTTAATAGCTGTTGCTGATGACCCTGGCATGCACTCTTCGCAAAATGAGCAGGACACAAGAAATATTGCAAAGGCAGCAAAAGTGCCAGTTTTAGAGCCTGCTGACAGCCAAGAGTGTGTGGATTTTGTGAAAGAAGGTTTTGAAATAAGTGAAAAGTACGATACACCTGTAATTTTGCGGCTTACAACAAGAGTTTCACATTCTCAATCAGTAGTGGAAGAAGGTAGCCGAGTTGAAAGAGGTTATGAATATAAAAAGGATATTCAAAAATATGTTATGATGCCAGCAATGGCACGAAAAAGGCATGAAATTGTTGAAAAGAGGTTAAATGACTTAAAGGAGTTTGCCGAAAAAACAGAGCTTAATAGAATTGAGGAAGGTGAAAGTAATTTAGCCTTTATCACAGCAGGTATAGCTTACCAGTATGTAAAAGAAGCATATCCTGACGCTTGGGTTTTAAAACTGGGAATGGTTTGGCCACTGCCAGAGAAATTAATTAAAGATTTTTGCAGTAAGTTTGAAAAAGTCTATATTGTTGAAGAGCTTGACCCTTTTTTAGAAGAAAATATAAAGGCAATGGGAATAAGAAATGCAGTTGGCAAAGAGATCTTTAAGATGACAGGTGAATATTCGCCCTCGTTCATAAAGTCGGCAATTGAAAAGACGCAAGTTGAGCCTCCTTATAAACTGAATGAAGAGCTTCCTCCAAGACTTCCTATTTTGTGCCCTGGGTGTCCTCACAGAGGTATTTTTTACGTTTTGGGTAAAATTAAAGACATTATAATAACAGGTGATATAGGTTGTTATACGTTGGGGGCTCTTTCGCCTTTTAAAGCTATGGATACATGTATTTGTATGGGTGCAAGTGTTGGAATGGCTCATGGCATTTCAAAGGCCTCAAATAAGAAGGCTAAAGCAGTTGCAGTCATAGGTGATTCAACTTTTGTTCATTCTGGAATAACAGGGCTTATTGATGCTGTTTATAACAAATCTGACATACTGCTTTTGATTTTAGATAACTCCACAACTGGAATGACAGGGCATCAAGACCATCCAGCAACTGGATATACAATTAGGGGAGAGGAGACTTTTAAACTTGACTTGGTTAGTCTTTGCAAGACTATAGGATGTTCAGTTGTCGAAGAGATAAACCCATACAATATCAATGAGAACATCAAAAAAATAAGTGCTCTTCTTGATGTACAAGGTGTTAAGGTTTTAATTGTCAGAGCACCTTGTAGACTTCATAGAAGGTATAAATATGTGTTATCAAAAAGATACATTGACAAAAATAAATGCAAAAACTGTAAGCTATGTTTAAGCTTAGGCTGTCCTGCTATATCACTAAAAGAGGTACCTACGATTGACCAGAACTTGTGCCTTGGATGTGGGATGTGTGAAAGTATCTGCAGATTTGGAGCAATAAGTAGTGTAAAGGAGTAGTGACGTGATGAAAGAAAATCTCAACATATTAATTGTCGGAGTTGGTGGACAGGGAAATATTTTGTTGAGTAAGATTTTAGGAGAGGTATTTTTGAATGTAGGATATGATGTAAAAATATCAGAAGTCCATGGAATGGCACAAAGAGGAGGCAGTGTTGTAACATATGTAAAGGCAGGCAAAAAGGTATTTTCACCACTTATAGACAAAGCAGAGGCTGACTATATAATTGCATTTGAAAAGTTAGAAGCTCTGCGCTGGATTGAGTTTTTAAAAAAAGAAGGGATTTTAATCTACTCTGACTATGAAATCACTCCGATGAGTGTTATTACTGGGGTATATAAGTATCCTGATGTGGATAAGATTGTAAAGAAGCTTGGAGTAAAGTTCTATAAGGTTGATATCCCATCTTTGCTCACTAAAATAGGAAGTCCACGTGTTCAGAATACTATAATGTTAGGCGTGTTTAGCAGACTTATAGGAATTGAAGAAAGCTATTTTAGAAAGGCTATAGAGAATAATGTAAAACCAGAGTTTGTTGAGATAAATCTTAAGGCATTTGCGATAGGTAGAAATGTAGATTTAGGTGAGGTGTAAATTTAAGATGAGATATTGGGATGAACATATGGAGTGTATGGAGAGGGGTACATTGCAGGAAATTCAACTAAAACGCTTGGTTGAGACAGTAAAAAGAGTTTATACAAGTGTTCCGTATTACAGAAAAAAGATGCAGGAGTTAGGACTTATTCCTGAGGATATAAAAGACTTAAGCGACCTACAAAAACTTCCATTTACAACAAAACAAGACCTGAGAGACAACTATCCATACGGCCTTTTTGCTGTGCCATTAAGCGAGATTGTAAGAATTCATGCATCATCTGGTACAACTGGAAAGCCAACAGTTGTAGGATATACAAAACATGACATCGGGATCTGGTCTGAGGTTATGGCAAGAACACTTGTTGCAGCAGGGGCAGATAAGCATTCATTTGTCCAGATTGCATATGGTTATGGACTTTTCACAGGTGGTCTTGGAGTACACTATGGTGCAGAGAGAATTGGTGCATCTGTCATACCAATTTCATCTGGCAATACAAAAAGACAGATTCAGCTAATGGTTGACTTTGGTACAACAGTTTTGGCTTGTACACCATCTTACGCACTTTATCTTGCTGAAACAATGGAAGAGATGGGAATTGACAAGTCTCAATTGAAGCTCAAGTCAGGTGTATTTGGAGCAGAGCCATGGTCTGAAAATATGAGAAAAGAGATAGAATCAAAGCTCAATATCAAGGCATATGATATCTATGGGCTTTCTGAGGTAATTGGCCCAGGTGTTGCTTTTGAGTGCGAATACCAGTGTGGTATGCACATAAATGAAGATCATTTCTTACCTGAAATAATAAATCCTGAAACAGGAGAGGTATTAAGTGAGGGTGAGTATGGTGAACTTGTATTTACTACAATAACAAAAGAAGGGCTTCCTCTTATAAGATACAGAACAAGGGATATAACAGCTCTTCATTATGACAGGTGCAAATGTGGCAGGACTCTTGTTAGAATGGAAAAGGTTATTGGCAGAACTGATGACATGATAATAATAAGGGGTGTTAATGTTTTCCCATCTCAGATAGAAAGTGTTTTGCTTGAGATGGGCGAGGTTGAACCTCATTATCAGTTAATCGTTGACAGAGTCAATAATCTTGATGTTTTGGAAGTTTTGGTAGAGGTTTCTGAAAGAATGTTCTCAGATGAGGTCAGAAAACTTGAACAGCTTGAAAAGAAAATAACAAAAGCAATTGAAGACACACTTGGAATCTCAGTTAAGGTAAGGCTTGTTGAGCCAAAAACAATTGAGCGAAGTGAAGGAAAGGCAAAAAGAGTAATTGACAAGAGAAAGATATAGGCAAAATGGGTATTAATATAATTAGTAAAGGAGTTTGAAAATATTCAGGAGGGTTTTTAAGAATGTATGTAAAGCAGATTTCTGTGTTTTTAGAAAACAAGTCAGGAAGACTTGCTGAGGTGACAAGTATTTTAGGAAAGAACAACATTGACATCTCAGCTCTTTCAATTGCTGATACCACAGACTTTGGTATTTTGAGACTAATTGTTAACAAGCCTGATTTAGCTTTGCAGGTCTTAAAAGAAAATGGATTTACAGTCTCTGCAACAGACGTGATTGCAATAGCTGTTGAAGACAAACCAGGCGGTCTTGCCAAAGTGCTTGAGATTCTATATAAAAACGACATAGGAATTGAATACATGTATGCTTTTGTAGGAAAGATAACTGATGAAGCTCTTGTAATCTTGAAAGTTGAAAATGGCGATTATGCAGTAAACGTCTTAAAAGAAAACAATGTTAGGATACTGTCAGCAAATGAGGTTTATTCTCTGTAAGGAATTAATCTGAATAAGGTGAAAGGCAGAAGGGAATTTCCCTCTGCCGTTTTTTGTTACTGCTGGTTCTTTGCCCTGTTTTGATAGTCCTGAATCATCTTTTTGACCATATATCCACCAACAGTTCCTGCTTGCTTTGTTGTAATGTTTGGATTGTAGTTGTCAAGAGTTACACCAACCTCTTGGGCTGTTTCTTGTTTTAATTTATCCAGCTGAGGAGCAGCTTCTGGAACAAGCCTTTTTCTCCTTGGCATGAATTTTTCCTCCTTTTTTCTCGATGATTGTTTGAGATTTCAATATTAATTTTGTTCTGATTTTGCTCCAAATATTAAGAAAAAAATGGGACCATATGATATTATAATTCCATGCACAAAATGTTATAATAAAGCTTGTTAAATGAAAAAACTTTGAGGGGGATAAAACTTGGAAAATAGAGGAATTTATTATATAGATTTTGGTACTCAAGCACAGTTCATTGAAGAGATTGAAAAGTTGAACTCAGAGTATTATTTTAAAAATGGGAAAAACAGAACATATCACATTATAACTTATGGATGTCAAATGAATGTCCATGATTCTGAAAAATTGGCAGGAATGCTAAATGCAATGGGATATGCAGAGACTCAAAATGTCGAAGAAGCAGATCTTATCATTTTTAACACATGTGCTGTGAGAGAACATGCTGAGTCGAGAGTGTATGGTAATATTGGTCCTCTAAAGAGATTAAAGGACAAAAAACCAGACTTGATAATAGGTGTATGTGGATGTATGCCTCAGCAACTTGAAGTTGCACAAAAGCTTGCTAAGTTATTTCCATTTTTAGACATTATTTTTGGTACAAAAAGCCTTCATAGATTTCCTCAACTTTTGTACAAAGCAATTACTACACAACAAACAGTAATTGACGTTGCAGAAGATGAAGATGTAGTTGTAGAAGGCATTCCAACTGCGAGAAGAGAAGGTGTCAGTGCCTTTGTCAACATAATCTATGGTTGTAACAACTTTTGTTCATATTGTATTGTACCCTATGTCAGAGGAAGAGAAAGAAGTAGGAGACCTGAAGAGATTATATTTGAAATTGAGCAGCTTGCAGCAAATGGAGTAAAAGAGGTCACACTACTTGGGCAGAACGTGAACTCTTACGGTAAAGACTTGCCCGATGGAATTCCGTTTTATAAACTCCTTGAAAAGGTAAATGATATAAAAGGTATCGAGAGAATAAGGTTTGTGACCTCACATCCAAAAGATTTGTCAGATGAGCTAATTTTTGCAATGAGGGACTTGGAGAAGGTTTGTGAGCATATACATCTACCAGTACAGTCGGGTTCAACAAGGATTTTAAGAAAGATGAACAGGCACTACACAAAAGAGGATTACCTGCGACTTGTTGAAAAGCTAAAAAACAACATTCCTGACATAGCAATTACAACAGACATTATAGTAGGATTTCCAGGCGAGACAGAAGAAGATTTTGAAGATACTTTAGATGTAGTCAGAAAAGTTGAGTTTGACTCAGCGTTTACCTTTATGTACTCCAAGAGAAAAGGAACAAAAGCAGCGCAAATGCCAAATCAGGTGCCTGATGAGGTAAAACATGAAAGGTTTCAAAGGCTTGTAAAATTAGTGGAAGAAATAGCTTTGAAAAAGAATCAGCAAATGCGTGGGAAAGTATATGAAATTCTGATAGATGGGTACTCGAAGAGGAATAATCTTCTTGAAGGAAGAACAAGGACTAACAAGATAGTAAATGTGAAGTGTTCTGATGAGTTTATGTACAAGTTTGTAAATGTAAAGATTTTGGAAGCCTCAAGGCATTGGCTTTATGGTGAGGTGATATGAACTATGCAAGAGCTTACCCCAATGATGCAGCAGTACATGGAGATAAAACAAAGGGTAAAAGACTGTATTTTGTTTTTCAGGCTTGGGGACTTTTATGAGATGTTCTTTGACGATGCAATGGTTGCTTCAAAAGAGCTTGAGATAGCCCTAACAGCAAGAGATTGTGGAAACAATGAAAAAGCACCTATGTGCGGGGTTCCTTATCATTCCGCACATAGTTATATTGCAAAGCTTATTGAAAAAGGATACAAAGTAGCTATCTGTGAGCAGGTGGAAGATCCAAAGCTTGCAAAAGGTGTTGTGAAAAGAGAGATTACCAGGATTATCACACCAGGTACATTTATTGATGAAAACTTTAGCAAGGCAAATAACTTTATCTGCTGTGTTGCAAGAGCTGAAACTAATTTTGCTCTGACATTTGTTGATATATCAACAGGTGAGATGTACGCTTGTTTAATTGAAAATGATATCCAAAAAATGATAAATGAGATTAGTAAGTATGCTCCAAGTGAAATTTTAGTTTCTCATTTGGATGACGAGCTCTATGAGCTTATTAAAGAGAACTACAACTCATTTATTCAAAAAGTAGAGTTTATTGATATTGATAAATGCTATGATTTAATAGATAAACAGATGCAAATTACCAATCTGAATGACAAAATGGCACTATCTGTTGGGAATTTACTAAATTATTTAGTAGATACCCAAAAGATTTCATTTAATTATATAAAAAAGTTTGAGTTTTACAAAGTACAGAATTATCTTCAAATTGATTTTAACACAAAAAGGAATTTGGAGTTGACAGAGAGTATAATTACTCGTTCAAAGAAAAATAGTCTTTTTGGAATCTTGGACCAGGCAAAAACATCAATGGGCTCAAGACTAATTAAAAAATGGCTTGAAAGACCTTTAATTGATGTTGTGGAGATAAACAGAAGACTTGATGCAGTTGAAGAACTTTACAACAATTTTCCACTTTTAATGCAGATTGAAGGACTATTAGAAGGAATATATGACATTGAAAGACTATCTTCAAAGTTTGCTTACAAGAGTGTAAACGCAAAGGATTTGCTAAGTTTAAAAAAATCAATTGAGGTTTTACCGCAGCTGAAAGAACTCTTGAGAGAGTTTAAATCACCTTTGTTAAAAGAACTTTATGATGGACTTGACACGTTAGAAGATGTATATAATCTAATTGATTCTTCAATAAACGAAGATGCACCTGTAGGCTTGAAAGAAGGCGGGATTATAAAAGACGGATTTAATGACCATGTAGACAGGCTGAGAAATATTTCAAAGAATAGTAAAGAACTTCTTATTCAATATGAAGAAAAGGAGAGGAACCTAACAGGTATCAAAAATTTAAAAATAGGCTATAACAAGGTTTTTGGATATTACATTGAGGTAACCAAATCTAACTATTCACTTGTTCCCGAGCGCTATATAAGAAAACAGACTCTTGCAAACGCAGAAAGATATGTCACAGAAGAGCTGAAGAGGTTAGAAGATGAGATTGTAAATGCAGAACAAAAACTTGTTGAGCTTGAGTATGAGCTTTTCTGTGAGATAAGAGACCAAGTAGAAAGTCAGATAGATAGAATTCAAAAGACAGCAAGTTGTATAGCTATAATTGACGCTCTTTGCTCATTTGCTCACGTTGCTATTGACAACAGATATACAAAACCCACCGTTTATTTAGGCGATAGAATCTATATAAAAAATGGTCGACATCCTGTTGTTGAAAAGATGATAGGCCATAGCAACTTTGTTCCAAATGACACAGAACTTGACAATGACCAAAACAGAGTCTTGATAATCACAGGACCTAACATGGCAGGAAAGTCTACATACATGCGTCAGGTGGCACTAATTGTCATAATGGCACAGATGGGCTGCTTTGTTCCAGCAGAAGAAGCGCAGATTGGTATAGTGGATAAGATTTTTTCACGAATTGGAGCATCAGATGACATCTCCTCTGGCCAGAGCACTTTTATGGTTGAGATGAGTGAAGTTGCAAATATTTTAAAAAATGCAACGCCGAAAAGCCTTATAATATTTGATGAGGTGGGAAGAGGTACAAGCACTTACGATGGACTTTCAATTGCCTGGGCTGTTTTAGAATATGTTGCTGACAAATCTAAAATAGGTGCAAAGACTCTTTTTGCAACTCACTATCATGAACTTACAGAGCTTGAAGAGAAGATTTCAGGTGTAAAAAATTATAGGGTTGACGTAAAAGAAGAGGGAAAAAACATTATATTTTTGAGAAAGATTGTAAGGGGTGGCTGTGATTCGAGTTATGGTATTCATGTTGCAAGGCTTGCTGGTATTCCTGAAGAGGTTTTGCAAAGAGCAGAGCAAATCTTAAAAAAGCTTGAAGAGGCTGATATAAATCGGAAAGAGGCGAAGAGATTGAGAAAGGAGATAAAAAGAGAATTCACTGAGCAGATAGAGTTTTTTTCATACAAGAAAGATGAGGTAATAGAGAAGATTGAAAACCTTGACATTTTAAATATAACTCCTATTCAGGCGCTAAACATTTTAAGCGAGTTAAAACATGAGATAATTAAAGCAAGAGAGAGGCAACTGTTATGAAAGAGTTAAATAGGTTATCTGAGGAGATTACTCACATTTTAGCAGCTGGTGAGGTTGTCGAAAGGCCTGCATCGTGCTTAAAAGAGGTAATTGAAAATTCCATTGATGCAGGAGCAAGTTTGATTGATATTAAATTAGAAAAAGGTGGTATAAAAAAAATTGAGGTTTATGACAATGGCAAAGGTATTCACTCTGATGACATTGAATACGTTTTTGAGAGGCACACAACAAGTAAGATAAAATCAGTTGACGACATTTTTAAAATTACAACAATGGGTTTTAGAGGAGAGGCACTTTGTGCAATTTCAAGCGTCTCAAAAGTCACTCTTATCTCAAGGCACTATGAACAGGAACAAGGGTGTAAGGTAGAGGTTGAAGGTGGAAAAGTTCTTTCAAAAACCATATATCCTTTTGAAAAAGGAACAAAAATTACAATTGAAGACCTTTTTTATAATACACCAGCGAGGCTAAAATTTTTAAAATCACCTTCTACTGAGCAAAAATACTGTATTGAAGTTGTTGAAAAGATTTCAATCTGCTATCCAGAGATTTCTTTTAGGATGCAGGTAGACAATAAAAGGCAACTTTTTACACCAGGGGATAGTAAAGTAGAGTCTGCTATTGCCTCAGTTTTTGGGTCAGAGATTTTAAAAAACCTCATTGACTTTTCACACCAAGAAAAAGGTTTAAAAGTATGGGGCTTTTTTGTAAACCCAGTTTTGAGCAAATCAACAAGAAGTGGTTATCATTTTTATGTCAATAGAAGATTTATAAGAAGCAAGCTTCTTTCTACTTGTATTGACGAGGCTTTTAAAAATTCAATTTTAACAGGTAGATTTCCTATTGTATTTTTGTTTATAGAGATAAACCCTGTTGACATTGACGTAAATGTTCATCCTGCAAAACTTGAGATAAAGTTCAGAGATGAAAGATATGTTTACAACACTGTGTATAAGACAGTTTCAAGTGCACTTCAGTCAGAAAAAATGATTCCAAAACCTACTTTAGATAGTCTTTATTTGCCCCAAACTTTACAAGATGTTAAAATGGTAAAAAAACTTTGGTCTTATACACAAGAACAACAAAGCGAAGAAAAAGCGTTTCAAGAAAATTTGAATGAATTTTTGAAAATTGAGGAACAACTTGATTTTTCGAAAGTAGAGGTAGAAAAAGAGAGCAAAGATGTCATAACTGTATTTTCAGAAGAGTTTAATGTTGAGACTTATAAGATAGTGGGATATGCTTTTGATACCTATATCATTGTACAAAAAGAGGATAGCCTTTATCTTATAGACCAGCATGCTGTTCATGAAAGAAGATTGTTTGAAGTTTTGAAAGAAGAAATTCTTCAGAATAAAATCCAAAGACAGATACTGCTCTCTCCAATTATAGTTGAGCTTCCAATTTCTCAAAAAGAGTTTGTCTTAGAAAATGTCCACTTTTTCGAAAAACTTGGTTTTGAAATAGGTGATTTTGGGAAAAATGAAATAGTGGTAAGAACATATCCACTTTTGTTTGAAGGTGCAGTTGATAAGTTTTTCATACTTGATATAATTGAGATGATTTACAATGAATCAGTAGCAGAGGGTATAACCCACTTTTCAGAGGAATTGCTCAAAAAGATAGCATGCAGAGCAGCAGTTAAAGGCAATATGAATATTTCAGATTTAGAAAAAGAAGAAATAGTAAAGCTTGTTCTTGTTGAGAAGAAGATATTCAACTGTCCTCATGGAAGGCCTGTTGTTGTTGAAATTCAAAAAAGGGATATTGAAAAGATGTTCAAAAGGATTGTTTGATAAAAATAAGATTTTGGGAAAAAGGTGAAATAAAGAAGATGCAAAAAATTCCTTTGATTGTAATTGCAGGTCTTACTGCAACTGGAAAGACGGATGTTGCAATTGAGCTTGCTCAGCTGATAGATGGCGAAATTGTCTCTGCAGATTCTATGTGTGTCTATAAGTATATGGACATTGGCACTGCTAAACCAACCAAAGAGCAAAGACAAATAGTAAAACACTATGTGATTGATATTGTGTACCCTGATGAAGATTACAATGTGGCATTATTCCAAAAAGATGCAACGAAGGCGATAGATGAGATTTATCAAAAAGGTAAAATCCCACTTCTTGTTGGTGGTACAGGGTTTTATATAAAGTCAATTGTAGATGAGATTGAATTTCCCGAGATGGGAGATTCAAAACAAGTACGTCAAAACCTTTACAAAGAGCTCGAAGAAAAAGGAAATATGTATCTTTATGAAATGCTTAGAAAAATTGATAGCAAAGCTGCACAGTCTGTTCATCCGAATAATGTAAAAAGAGTTATAAGGTATTTGGAAATTTACTTTCTTACTGGCAAGAAACCAACAGATTTTTTAGATAAAGTAAGAAAAAAGGGTTCCGAAAGGTATAATATATTGCCGTTATGTTTTGTGATGGAAAGGTCAGCTCTTCGTGAAAGAATCGATGCAAGAGTTGAGAAGATGTTTAAAATGGGACTTGTTGATGAGGTGAAGATGCTACTTGATATGGGGTATTCAAAAGATTTGAAGTCTATGCAGGGACTTGGATATAAGCAAATAATTCCATACATTGAAGGAAAAATTACTTTAGAGGAGGCAAAAGAAGAGCTGAAGCTAAGAACAAGACAGTTTGCAAAGAGACAAAGTATTTGGTTTAAATACCAAGGAGATTTTATATTCTTGGATGTAGGTAACCTTGAGTTTAAAGAAATTGTGAAAAAATGTTTTGAACTTTGCAAAAGTGTGGTATAATTTAAGAAAAACATATAAAAATTATAATATAAAAAACTTTTAAGTTTGGGGAGGAATACATAAGGTGGCAAAAGGAAATTTGAACTTGCAGGATTTATTTTTGAACCAGCTTCGAAAAGAAAAAGTCAACGTTACGATCTTTTTACTGAGCGGATTCCAATTGAAAGGAGTTATCAAAGGTTTTGATAACTTTACATTGGTAGTAGAAACAGAGAATAATAAACAACAGCTCATTTACAAACATGCAATTTCTTCTATTCTGCCATCAAAGCCAATAAACTACATGGCTCAAGCTCAAAACTCACAAGCGCAAAATACAGCTTCTCAGCAAAGTAACACTAACCAAAATCAAGAGTCAAAATAAAAAAGCGTAAAAAATCTCTTTAAAGAAAGCTCATGAGACTTTAAAATCATGAGCTTTCTTTAATTTTTTAAAGCAAGTAAGTAAGAGGGGCGGGGCAAAAATTGAAGGTTGACTTTGAGGCTTTGGGTAGATTTTTTAATTTTGACAAGGGACTAATCAATATAGCACAGCAAGCACTTGAAAGTGTAAAAGAGATTTTTGAAGAGATAGAGAAAATAAAATCGTACAACCAGCTTAAAATCTTAAACGCATTTCAAAAAAATAAACTTTCTTATACACATTTGAACAAAACAGATGGTTATGGCTATTCAGACAGTGGTAGAGATGTAATTGAAAGAATATATTCTGATGTATTTGGCTGTGAGGATTCGCTTGTGAGAATTCAGTTTGTTTCAGGTACTCAGGCAATCTCAACAATGCTATTTGGAGTGCTGCGACCGAGCGATGTACTTTTGTCTATTTGTGGACAGCCTTATGACACGCTTCAAAAGGTCATTGGGATAAAAAGTGGAGGTCATGGTACTCTTATTGATTTTGGCATAAGGTATGAAGAGATTGACTTAAAAAATAATAGCTTTGACTTTGACAAAATTGAAAAAGTGCTAAAAGAAAGAAAAATAAAGGCAGTTTTTATTCAGCGCTCAAGAGGGTACTCTTTAAGAGAGTCAATCTCTCTTGAAAAGATAAAAGAAGTGACACGGTTTATAAAGAGAATCAGTCCTGATACCATTGTAATGGTTGACAACTGTTATGGTGAGTTTGTGGAAAAGCTTGAACCAACAGAGGTTGGAGCAGATTTAATAGCAGGTTCACTCATTAAAAACCCGGGTGGAACAATTGCATCATGTGGAGGTTATATTGCCGGCAAAAAAGAGTTGATTGAGATGTGTGCAGACAGGCTCAACACCCCTGGTATGGGCAAAGAAGTAGGACCTTCACTTGGCTTTAACAGAGAGATATTACAAGGGCTTCTATTTGCACCTCATATTGTTGCTGAGAGTTTAAAGGTTGCAGTTTTTACAGCTTATATTATGGAAAGATTAGGCTTTAAGGTTTTACCACGGTACAACCAGTATAGAACAGACATAATTCAGTCAATTGTGTTTGGAAATGAAAAAGAATTAATTAGCTTTTGTCAGGGGATTCAAAAAGGCTGCCCTGTTGACAGCAATGTTTTACCCGAGCCATGGGATATGCCAGGATATTCTCACAAGGTAATAATGGCAGCAGGTGGATTTGTGCAGGGTACTTCATTGGAACTTTCATGTGATGCACCAATCAGAGAACCTTTCGTTGCTTATCTTCAAGGTAGCTCTTCATTTGAAATTGGAGTTGTGGGGATTTTAAAGGCTATTGAGAGACTTAGGAGGATGTAAATTCTTACATCCTCCTAATAAGGCCTATTACCTTTCCAAGAATTTTCACGTCTTTTACAATTATGGGTTCCATTGCCTTATTTTCTGGTTGCAGTCGGATATGATTGCTCTCTTTGAAAAATCTTTTAACAGTTGCTTCATCGTCAATTAACGCAACAACAATATCTCCATTTTCGGCTACATTTTGTCTTCTTACAATTATAATATCATTGTCAAAAATTCCTGCCTCAATCATACTATCTCCTCTAACTCGAAGCAGAAATGCATCTTCTGTTCCAACCAAGTCATAGGGTAGGGTTATGGTATCTTCGATGTTTTCAACAGCTAAGATGGGTTCACCTGCAGTGACTTTCCCAACAAGAGGGAGCTGAATGACATTTCTGTGGACATAAAAATCGTCATCTACGATCTCAATTGCTCTTGGTTTTGAAGGATCGCGCCTTATATAGCCTTTTTTCTCTAAGCGGGTTAAGTGCCCATGTACAGTTGAAGTCGATTTTAAGCCCGTTGCCTCACATATCTCTCTCACAGCAGGTGGATAGCCTTTTTCTTTAATTCTCTTTTTTATAAACTCTAATATCTCTTCTTGCTTTTTTGTAAGCTGTTTCTTCATTTAAAGTATCTCCTTTTCAATGTTATTTTATTTTAAATAGATTATAACACAAAAACATACATTCTTCAAACGGTTGTTTAGTATTTTTCTTTGCTAAGAATTTTTAAATTATTCTTAAAATACTTCTTGTATACAAGATACAATTTAGTTTATAATATATAAGGTGTGAAATGTTAAATAATAAACGAAAGGGGCTTTTTAAAAATGGCATTTATCGATACAATAATAGAAAAGGCAAAGTCAAATATAAAAACAATTGTACTTCCTGAAAGCTATGAAGAGAGAAATTTAAAAGCCGCAAGTATTGTGTTGAAAGAGAAGATTGCAAAGATTGTTTTAATTGGTAAGGAAGATGAGATTAAAAAAGAAGCGACAAAGTTTGGTGCAAATGTGGATGATGCAATCTTTATTGACCCAGACAATTTTGATAGGTTTGATGAGTTTGTGAATGATTTTTATGAACTGAGAAAAAACAAAGGTGTGACACTTGAAGATGCGAGAAAGATCATGAAAGACCCAATGTACTTTGGCGTTATGCTGGTGTACAAGGGTTTAGCAGATGGAATGGTATCTGGTGCAATTCACTCAACTGCGGATACACTGCGCCCAGCACTTCAAATCTTAAAAACAGCACCGGGTGTAAAGCTTGTTTCAAGCTTTTTTATTATGGTTGTTCCAAACTGCGAATATGGAGAAAATGGTGTATTTTTGTATGCTGACGCGGGCCTAAATCCAAATCCCAATGCTGAAGAGCTTGCTGATATTGCCATAACCTCTGCGAAGAGCTTTGAAGCCTTGGTTGGAAAGACTCCAAAGGTTGCAATGCTCTCATATTCAACAAAGGGTTCTGCAAAGTCAGAGATGGTTGACAAAGTTGTTGAGGCAACAAGGATTGCAAAAGAGAAAGCACCAGATCTTTTGATAGATGGTGAACTTCAGGCAGACGCAGCACTTGTACCTTCTGTTGCAAAGTTAAAAGCACCAGGCAGCCCTGTTGCAGGGCAGGCAAATGTGTTAATCTTCCCTGACCTTGATGCCGGCAATATTGCATACAAGCTGACAGAGAGACTTGCAAAAGCTGAGGCGTATGGACCTATTACCCAGGGAATAGCAAAACCTGTAAATGACTTGTCAAGAGGTTGCAAAGCAGAAGACATTGTTGGTGTTGTTGCTATCACTGCTGCTCAGGCAATGATGAAATAAAAATTTAAAGGGGTAGGATAATGATGAAGGTATTAGTATTAAATTCAGGGAGCTCGTCATTAAAATACCAGTTTATTGATACTGAAACAGAAGTAGCTTTATGTAAAGGTGTTGTTGACAGAATTGGTTTGCCGGGGGCGTTTATAAGGCACCAAAAAAATGAGCAGGAGATTATAAAAGAGCAAGAAGTAAAAGACCATAATGTGGCAATAAAACTTGTTTTGGAGATGTTAACACATCCTCAGATGGGGATAATAAAGTCAATGGATGAGATTGATGCAATTGGCCACAGAGTTGTTCATGGTGGGGAGTATTTTAGTGATGCTGTTGTTGTCAATGAAGATGTAAAAAAGGCAATAAAAGAGTGTATAGAGCTTGCTCCCCTTCACAACCCTGCAAACCTTACGGGAATTGAAGCGTGTGAGAAAGAAATTCCAGGAAAGCCAAACGTTGCTGTATTTGACACAGCTTTTCACCAGACAATGCCAAAGTATGCTTACATGTATTCACTTCCATATGAGGTGTATGAGAAGTACAAGATTAGAAAATACGGATTTCATGGTACATCACACAAATATGTTGCGATAAAGGCAGCTGAGTACTTAAAGAGACCTTTAGAGGAACTAAAGCTTATAACATGCCACCTTGGAAATGGTTCAAGTGTTTGTGCAATAAAGTATGGTAAATCAGTTGACACAAGCATGGGCTTTACACCCTTAGCTGGGCTTGCAATGGGTACAAGAAGTGGCACAATTGACCCTGCTGTTATTTTGTATCTTATGGAGAAAGAGAATATGGATGTAAAGCAGATGAATGATTTGCTGAACAAGAAATCTGGGGTGCTAGGGATTTCTGGTGTAAGTAGTGACTTTAGAGATTTAGAGAAAGCTGCAAACGAAGGAAATGAACGGGCTCAGCTTGCGATCGATATGTTCTGCTATAGGGTAAAGAAATATATTGGAGAATATGCTGCAGTTTTAGGCGGTGTTGATGCAATAGTATTCACAGCAGGAATTGGTGAGAACAATCCAGTTGTTCGAGAAAAGTGTGTAACTGATTTAGAATACATGGGTGTTTTGTATGATAAAGAAAAAAACTTTAACGCAGAGAAAGGCAAGGTATTTGAAATTAACAAACCAGAGAGCAAGGTAAAGGTTTTAATAGTCCCAACAAACGAAGAGCTAATGATTGCAAGAGAGACAAAGAGATTGTTAGAAAAATAAATTGAAGAAAAAAGGGCTGCTTTGCCTAAATTTCAGCAGCCCTGTCTTTTTTATTCCTTTTTCCAAAGCCCGTGGAGATTGCAATATTCATATGCAACCAGCCTATTAGCAAATACATTAAATAGTGCTTTTGGTTGATCACCAGGCTTTAAAAATTTTCTGTGCACAACATCGTCTGCTACGAGATCAATCCACATAATGTAGTGTTTTTCTTCCATTGGGTGCGGAACCTCTCCAACTTTTACCAAAATACCCTCTTCTGTTTTTTCAATAACTGGTACATGTTTCTCTAAACTCGCATCAACTGTATTTGCCTCAAGTAAGGTCATTGGCTGACCACAACATACCAATTGTCCGCCGCCAGCAGATAAGACCTCTACAATATTCCCACAAATTTCGCATTTATAAATGTTGCCTCTTTTAACCATCTTGAAGTGACCTCCCTTGTAAAATTTAAATTTTTCAATTACAATTACTTTATACCCACAAATTCAGATTCAAAAACATAAAGTTTGAAATAAAAATAATTTTGAAATAATATAAAAAGTGAAATTAAAACTTTGAAAGGAGGATGAAAGAAGGTGCAAAAAGTTTACAACCCGCAAGAGGTTGAAGACAGGCTATATAAGATGTGGCTTGAAAAGAAATACTTTCATGCAAAGATTGACTGGTCAAAGAAGCCTTTTACAATAGTAATCCCACCTCCAAATATTACAGGGCAACTACATATGGGACACGCTCTAAATAACACCATTCAGGATATTTTGATAAGATTTAAAAGAATGCAGGGATATTGCGCACTTTGGGTTCCTGGAACTGACCATGCAAGTATTGCAACAGAAGCAAAGATTGTTGAGAAGATGAAAGAAGAAGGTCTCACAAAAGAGATGATAGGAAGAGAAAAGTTTTTAGAGCGTGCTTGGGAGTGGAAGAGGGTCTATGGCGGAAGAATAATTGAGCAGCTTAAAAAACTTGGAGCTTCTTGTGACTGGGATAGAGAACGATTTACAATGGATGAAGGGCTTTCTAATGCAGTAAAAGAAGTTTTTGTAAGACTTTATGAGAAGGGTTTAATTTATAAAGGTGAAAAAATAATTAACTGGTGTCCTACCTGCAAGACAACAATTTCGGATGCTGAGGTGGAGTATGAAGAAAAGAAGGGCAAACTTTGGCACATCAAGTACCCTGCAAAGGACAATTCTTTTTTCGTAGTTATTGCAACAACAAGACCAGAGACAATGCTTGGTGACACTGCTGTTGCAGTAAATCCTAATGATGAAAGATACAAACACTTGATTGGAAAAACGGTTGTGCTGCCGCTTGTGAATAGGGAAATACCAATTATTGCAGACGAGTATGTAGATATGGAATTTGGAACAGGTGTTGTAAAGATTACACCTGCTCATGACCCGAACGACTTTGAAATAGGGCAAAGACATAATCTTCCAATGATACAAGTAATTGATACAAAAGGGTATATGAACGAAAATACTGGTAAGTACGCGGGACAGGATAGGTATGAGGCAAGAAAGAATATTGTAAATGACCTAAAAGAACTTGGACTTCTTGTCAAAGAAGAAGACTATACTCACAATGTAGGCCACTGTTACAGGTGCTCAACAGTAATTGAACCGCTTGTGTCAAAGCAATGGTTTGTCAAGATGAAGCCTTTAGCAGAACCTGCCATAAGGGTTGTAAAAGAAGGAAAGATAAAATTCATTCCAGAAAGATTTGAAAAGATATACTTTAATTGGATGGAAAATATAAAGGATTGGTGTATTTCAAGACAGCTTTGGTGGGGTCACAGAATTCCTGCATACTATTGTAAAGATTGTGACAATATGATGGTAAGTCGTGAGGAAGTAAAGGTATGCTCAAAGTGTGGTTCTACGAATGTATATCAGGATGAAGACACTCTTGATACATGGTTTTCATCAGCACTATGGCCGTTTTCAACATTAGGCTGGCCAGAAGAGACAGAAGATTTGAAGTATTTCTATCCAACAGATGTCCTGGTTACTGCATATGACATCATATTTTTCTGGGTTGCGAGAATGATTTTCTCAGCAGTTGAGCACATGGGAAAAGAGCCGTTTAAGTATGTGTTAATTCACGGAATTGTGAGAGATGCCCAAGGTAGAAAGATGAGCAAATCACTTGGAAATGGCATAGATCCGCTTGAGATAATAGAAAAATATGGTGCAGATGCACTGCGATTTACACTTGTCACAGGAATTTCACCTGGCAATGATACCAGATTTCATATGGAAAAGGTTGAGGCAAACAGGAACTTCGCAAACAAGATTTGGAATGCGGCAAGGTTTGTAATAATGAACCTTGACATTGATACAAATTACAAGCCTGATGAGAGTAAATTTACATTTACTGAAAGGTGGATTCTGTCAAGGTTAGATACTCTTATTAAAGAGGTCACTGAAAATCTTGAAAAGTTTGAAATTGGTATTGCAGCTCAAAAACTTTATGATTTTATCTGGGATGAGTTTTGCGACTGGTATATTGAGATGTCAAAACCAATCCTTTACAACAAAGAGGCAGAGAATAACAAAGAAGTACAGTATGTCCTTCTAACAGTGCTCACGAATGTTTTAAAGCTCTTGCATCCATTTATGCCATTTGTAACAGAAGAGATTTATTTAAATCTTCCACATAATGAAGAAAGCCTTGTTATATCTAAGTGGCCTGAGCCAATGGGATATAACTATGTTGAAGATATTTCAGTAGTTGAAAAGTTGATTGAACTTATAAGAAGCATCAGAAACTTAAGAGTTGAGAAAAATATACCTGCAAATATAAAGCCAAAGGTCTATATAAAGACTGATGACAACTCAATGATACAGCAAAAACAGCTATGGGAGATTTATGTAAAAAAACTTGCAAATATTGAAGAGGTAGTAGCATCTGAAGACATTCCAGAGGATAGTGTTTCACTTGTTCTTTCCTGGGGTGTTGCATATATTAAACTAAAAGAGATAATTGACATTGAGATGGAGCTTAAAAGACTTACTGAAGAAAGAGAAAGACTACTAAAAGAGGTTGAACGTTCTGAAAAGTTACTTGGAAATCAAAACTTTTTACAAAAGGCTCCTCAAAAGGTTGTAAATGAAGAAAAACAGAAGTATGAGAAATACAAACAGATGCTAAAATCTGTTGAAGAGCAACTTGAGAGAATTAAAAACTTAAGGTGATTGTGTCATGTCAATGACTTATGAAGAAGCACTTGAATATATCCATGGAACATATAAGTTTGGTATGAAGCTGGGCCTTGAAAACATAAAAAGATTGCTTGAACTGATGGGGAATCCTCACAAGGATTTAAAAATTATTCACATTGCGGGAACAAATGGTAAAGGATCAACATGTGCTTTTATAAATCAAATGTTGATTGAAGCGGGGTTTAAGGTGGGGCTCTACACCTCACCTTATTTAGAATTTTTTAATGAGAGAATTAGAATAAATAACCTTCCTATAAGTGACGAGGAACTTGCGGGAATAACAAAGTATGTAAAAGATAAGATTGATTTAATGATAAGTCAGGGATTTAACCATCCAACTGAATTTGAGATAGTCACCGCAATAGCCTTTGAGTATTTTAAAAGGATGAATGTGGATTTTGTTGTATTAGAAGTTGGGCTTGGCGGAAGACTTGATGCAACAAATGTAATTGAAAGTCCAGAGCTTTGTATTATAACCTCTATTGGCTATGACCATATGGATATCTTAGGGCAGACAATTGAGCAAATAGCATATGAAAAGGCTGGCATTATTAAAAAAGGCTCTACTGTAATCTTAGGGCTGCAACGTTATAAAGAAGCAATTGATGTTATCTCAAAAGTGTGTAAGCAAAAGAATGCCAATTTGGTTGAGGTGAGAAGTGATTACAAAATTGTAAGAAATACTTTTGACAGTATTGTATTTGATTGTATTACTCCAAAAGGAATATATAAAAACCTTGAAATTAAGCTTTTAGGGGTGCATCAGGTTGAGAATGCCCTCAACTGCATATACGCATTTGAATACTTGAGTGATAAATATAATATAGGTACTGGTGCCCTTGTAAAAGGACTTTTAAATGCCAAATGGAATGGCAGATTTGAAATTATATCAAAAGAACCTCTTGTGATTTTAGACGGTGCTCACAACATAGACGGCATGAAGGTACTTGTTGACAGCTGTAAGCAGTATCTGAAAGACAAAAAAATTAGTGCAGTTGTGGGGGTACTCAAAGACAAAGAGTACCAAAAGATGCTCTCTGAGATAAAGGAAGTAACATCAGATGTGATATTTACGTTGGTACCATATCAAAAAAGAGCTTTTCTTGATAATGAGGCAAAAAAAATTGCTTTAGATTATGGTTTTGACTTTATAAAAGATTTCAAAGAGGCAATTGATGTAAGCTTAAAAAAAGCAGAAAAAGATTCAGCCATTCTAATTTGTGGGTCTTTGTACTTAGTGGGACCTGCAAGAACATATCTTAAAAGCATTTTTTAGTTATTGTAATTATACAGCAATTGGTATAAAATAATAGTCGAAAAAATCTTAACTTAGAGAGAGGTGTTAGATCAACATGAAACTTTTTATTGACACTGCTAATATAAATGAGATTAAGGAAGCTTACTCTTGGGGAATAATTTGTGGTGTTACAACAAATCCGTCTCTAATTGCAAAAGAGGGTAGAGATTTTAAAGAGGTTGTAAATGAGATTTGTTCAATTGTAGACGGTCCAATCTCAGCCGAAGTCATTTCACTCAAAGCCGAAGGTATGATTGAAGAGGCAAGAGATTTAGCAAAAATCCATAAAAATGTTGTAATCAAAATTCCAATGACAGCAGAGGGTCTTAAGGCTGTATCAGTCTTGTCAAAAGAGGGTATAAAGACAAATGTCACACTCATATTCTCGGCAGCACAAGCACTTTTAGCAGCTAAGGCTGGAGCAACTTATGTCTCTCCATTTGTGGGAAGACTTGATGACATAGGACAAAATGGAATTGAGCTTATCAAAGAGATTGTTCAGATATTCAGAAATTATCCAGACATAAAAACAGAGATAATTGCAGCAAGCATAAGACATCCTATTCATGTGATTGAAGCTGCAAAAGCGGGAGCACACATCGCAACAGTTCCATTTAAGGTACTTGAACAAATGACAAAGCATGCATTAACTGATGTTGGGATAGAAAGATTCTTAAAGGATTGGGAAAAGGTACCCAAGAAAAACTAAAGGCAACCTCTTTGCAGGTTGCTATTTTTTTGATTTTAATTGGAGGTAGAAGATGGCGTTTGAAAAGATATGTATAAACGGGCTTGAAATTCTTAGAGTCTCTGAGTTACAAAAGTATGGTGTAGATGCGTTTTTTACAACAAGAAGATATATTAATTCAAATGATTTTAACCTCGGTTACAAATGGGCAAATTCAAAAGAAGAAATTGACAAAAATTTCCGCATTCTTTTTAAAAACTTAGAGATTGATTATAGAAATATTTACTATGCAAAACAAGTGCATAAAAATGATATAATAGTTGTTGAAAAAGGATTTGATTTTTTTGAATATAATCAAGAGAATGAGGCAGATGGACTTATAACTCAAAAAAGTGGAATTACACTTATGACATTTCACGCGGACTGCATTCCGGTTTACATTTTTGATAAAGAAAAGAGAATAATTTCCTTAATTCACTCTGGTTGGAGAGGAAGTTTGCAGCACATATCAAAAAGGGCTATAGACATATTGATTTTGCAATTTAAATCCAATGTTTCAAGCTTAGTTGTAACAATTGGCCCTGGTATATGTAAAGAGCATTTTGAAGTAGGCAAAGATGTATATGATGCATTTTTACAAGAGTTTGGCAATGATATTTGTATATACCGTGAAGGGAAATTTTATTTAGATTTGAAAAAGGCTATTGAAAAAGATTTGTTAGGAAATGGATTAAAGAAAGAACAGATTATAGTGTCAGACATGTGTACTTATGAAAAAGAGGATTTGTTCTTTTCATACAGAAGAGATTTTAAAAGTCCAGAGAAATTAGGAAGTATGGTTGCCCTCATGAGGATGGTGGGAAGATGAGAAATATCTTGATTGTGGATGATGAACCTCATATCGTGGAACTAATTAAATTCAATCTTCAAAAAGAATGCTATAATACTTTTGAAGCTGAAAATGGCAACACAGCTTTGGATATTATCAAAAATAACAGGATTGACCTGGTGATACTTGATATAATGATGAGTGATAAGGACGGATATGAGGTTTTAAAAGAGATTAGATTTAACAAAGAAACAAAAAACCTTCCTGTTATCTTACTTTCTGCAAAGTCGGAAGAAATTGACAGAATATTAGGTCTTGAGCTTGGAGCAGATGATTACATAACAAAGCCATTTAGTGTAAAAGAACTTGTTGCAAGGGTAAAGGCACTTTTCAGGAGAATTGAAAGCTTAAAACCTGAGGTTGAAGAAAAGATTAGATTTGGTGATATTGAGGTGGATTTTACAAAAAGAAGTGTGAAGAAAAGAAATCAAGAAGTTAATCTTTCTTTTAAGGAATTTGAGCTTTTGAAGCTGCTGATAGAAAACAGAGGGAGAGTTTTGGACAGAGATTTCATTTTACAAAGAGTATGGGGATATGAGTTTGATGGTGATACTCGAACAGTTGATGTGCATATAAGATTTTTGAGAAAAAAACTTGAAGATGACGAAAAAAATCCCAAGTATATTGAAACAGTAAGAGGGGTTGGCTACAGATTTAGAGAAGGGTCTGACTAAGAAATGAGAACAAAGATATTTGGTTACACCATTTTAGTTATAGTTATTATAAGCTTTTTACAGGGAATTTTTTCATATGAGGTGTATAAAAATATTTATCTTGAAGAAAATAAGAAGCAGCTTGAAGTAATGGTAAGCGAGGTTGAAAGATATATAAATAACTTTGATATTCAATCACTTTATAAAGTGTACAAAAAAAGTTATTTTAGAGTTACAATTGTTGACAATAAAGGGATTGTGCTTTATGATTCTGAAGCTGATAAGAATAAAATGGAAAATCATTCAAAAAGACCTGAAATTGTAGAGGCAAATAAATATCCGGGAAAGATTTGCTTCTCGATGCGAAAAAGCAAGACACTTAATAATTTTTTTCTCTATGCGGCAAAGAAGGTAGAAATTGGCAACAAACCTATATTTATTCGAGTCTCTGTTTTACTTGATAAAATTGATGTGATTCTGAAAAAGGCTTTGATTCAGACACTAAAGTTTGGGCTGATATGTATAGTTTTTGGGATGATACTTACAATTGGCATATCTTCGCTTTTGTATCAACCTCTCAAGGGGTTAATTTCACTCATTACAGATGAACTAAAAAAATTTGATATAGTTGAACTCAATGAAAAAGAGGATTTGAAGTGGCTGAGTCTTAGCTTTACGAGATTATATCACCTTTTAGAAGAGAAGATTAACGAAGTAAATAGTCTCAACTATAGGCTTAGTGCTTTGTTAAACTCAATCGAACTTGGAATAATTTTTTTTGACAACAAGAAGAGGATACTTATGTTCAACCAACAGGCTGAAGAGATATTTGCGACAAAGCTTAAAAATGGTACAAGTTTACTTGAGTGCATTCGAATATATGAACTTTTTGAATTCCTGTATAATGAAAATGCCTTTGAAAAAGAATTTGAGATAACAATTAATGGTCAAAATAAAATACTTAAAGTTACTAAAAAAAGAGTAAAATTTGATGAAGATAAAGAAGGAATGTTGTTAATTGTAAGTGATATTACATTCATTAAAAAACTTGAAAAAATCAGGTCTGATTTTGTTGCAAATGTTTCTCATGAACTAAAAACTCCTTTAACTTCTATAAAAGGTTTTGTAGAGACACTGAAGGATGGTGCAATTGAAGATAGAGAAGTTGCTGAAAAATTTCTTAACATTATCGAGGTAGAAGTTGAAAGACTTGTTCGACTAATAAATGACTTGCTGTATTTGTCTGAAATAGAAAATGCAAAAATCCAGGTTACCGAAGATGAGGTCAATGTGAAAGAAGTAGTAGAGGAATGTGTTGAGCTTTTAAGATTTAAAGCTGAGGGCAAAAATGTAAAGATGCACCTTAAGTTGGATGATAAGCTTAAAGTAAAGATTCACAAAGATTGGTTAAAACAGATTTTCATAAACCTCATAGACAACGCAATTGTATATAACAAGGAAAATGGTGAGGTTACTATAGAGGTAGAGAGATTAGACGAGAAAATAACGATAAGAGTAAAAGATACAGGTATTGGTATTCCACAAGATGAGATAGAAAGAATATTCGAAAGATTTTATCGAGTGGATAAAGGGCGTTCCCGAAAACTCGGAGGTACAGGTTTAGGACTTTCAATAGTCAAACACATTGTTGAACTTTACAATGGAAAGATTTACGTGACAAGTGAAGTTGGCAAAGGAAGTGAATTTACTATCGTAATATAAAAAGGGCAACATTACTATCACTTTTCTAATGTTGCCCTTTTCTTTGTGTGTTAAACAATTAGATTAATAACCCATGCAATCACTCCGCCAATTAAACTGCACATAGGGATTGTCAAAATCCAAGCAATCACAATATTTTTTGCAATTCCCCATCTTACTGCTGAGAATTTTTTACATGCACCAACTCCCATAATTGAAGATGAAATTACATGTGTTGTTGAGACAGGTGCACCAATATGGGTTGCAAACTGAATTGTAAGTGCTGCTCCTGTCTCCGCAGCAAAGCCATTGATGGGTGCTAACTTTATTATCTTAATACCCATCGTCTTTATTATTCTCCAGCCACCAAAAGAAGTACCAAGTGCCATTGCAAGTGCGCAAGCGAATTTTACCCAATCAGGTACAACAAAGTTATTTAAAATCCCTGCGCTCACAAGTGCCATTGTAATTATTCCCATTGATTTTTGAGCATCATTTGAACCGTGACTATATGCCATCCACATTGCAGAGAGTATTTGTAGTTTTGAAAAATATTTATTTACAATATTAGGATGAACCTTAGCAAATACTATGTAAAGAATCATCATAAACAAGTATCCAAAAACAAAACCCAACACAGGCGAGATAATGAGTGGCAGTACTATTTTTTTAACAAATCCTATCCAGTTTATATCAGAAAGTGACTTTGTAGTAACAATTGCAGCGCCAATCAGACCACCTATTATTGCATGTGATGAAGAGGAAGGTATTCCCCACCACCAGGTAAGTAAATCCCAAACAATTGCTGCGATAACAGCCGCAAGCACGAGGTATTCTGTTACAAACTTTGGGTCCACTATTCCATGGCCTATAGTTTTTGCAACCTCTGTGTTAATCATTGCACCAAAGAAGTTAAAAACTGCTGACATAAGTATTGCAGTTCTTGGTGTCAAAACACGTGTTGAAACAGATGTTGCAATGGCGTTTGCCGTATCATGAAACCCGTTTATAAAATCAAAAGTCAAAGCCAGGATGATTATTAAAAGAAGATTTAGTGGAATACTATGCATTTTTTGTCATGACTCCTTCTATTACATTTGCAACATCTTCACAGGCATCTAAGGTATCTTCTAAAAATCCAAATATTTCTTTCCAGATGATGACCTCAATAGGCTTGTCCCTGTTTTCTGAAAACAATTTCTTTATTGCATTCCTATAGACAATATCACCCTCATCCTCAATTCTATTGACCTCGATTATCTTTTCTTTAATTGATTTTGTGTTTTTCAAATCTTTTAGGTTTTCCACAACACTTTTTAACTCTTTTGTGCAATTAATTATCATTTCAGAAAGAATCTTAGCTTCAGGCTTTATTTGGTTAACATTGTAAATTTCGAATCTGTGTGCTACCGTCTCAAGTGCATCAACAATGTTGTCAATTTCTTTTATGATTGCAAACAAATCCTCTCTGTCAAGAGGGGTAATGAAAGTTCTGTTGAGAAGTTCAATTACCTGATGTGTAATATCATCGCCTCTATTCTCAGCTTTTTCGAGCTCTGCAAGGTATTTACTCATATTTGAAAGATTATTAATGAGTTGATTTAACATTACTGCTGATTGATAAGCATTTTCAATTGCATTGTTCAGGAGAACAAAAAATTGATTTTCTTTTGGGATAATACTCCACATTCTTCTACAACCCCTTTTTAAAGTTTTGTCACAAAGTCCATTTTAATAAAAAAGGCGTCTGTGCTTCAATGGGAAGAATCTTATAAAAAGTTTTTACATTGCACAAAGAATATTATATAATATTTAACACAGTTTTAACATACATTAAATAAAAATTTAAAATCATGAGTGTATAATCAATTAATTGTAGTATCAAAATGGGTAGGGAGAGGTTGTTTAAACATGGCTATTATAGAGACAAAAGATTTAAATTTATATTACGGTGACAACCATGCTCTTAAAAATATAAACATAAAGATAAATGAAAAATCCATTACCGCCTTAATTGGTCCATCTGGTTGTGGAAAATCTACATTTTTGAGAACTCTTAACCGCATGAATGACCTTATTGAAAATGTGAGAATAGAAGGTAAGGTCTATTTTGAAAACAAGGATATTTATAAAGACATTGATGTTATAAGCCTCAGAAAAAAGATTGGAATGGTATTTCAAAAGCCAAATCCTTTCCCAATGAGTATATATGACAATATAGCGTATGGGCCAAGAATACATGGGATTAAGAAAAAAGAGATACTTGATGAGATTGTAGAAAGAAGTTTAAGAAAAGCATACCTTTGGGAAGAGGTAAAAGATAGGCTAAAAAAAAGTGCGTTTTCATTATCTGGAGGTCAGCAGCAAAGACTGTGTATTGCAAGAGTTTTGGCAGTGGAACCTGAGGTCATTTTACTTGATGAACCAACTTCTGCACTTGACCCAATTTCCACTTTAAAAATAGAAGAGCTGTTAGAGGAACTCAAGAAAAATTATACAATTGTAATAGTCACTCACAATATGCAACAAGCGGCAAGAATATCTGACTGGACAGGATTTTTCCTAAATGGTGAACTTATCGAATATGATAGGACAATTACTATTTTTAACACACCAAAGGATAAGAGAACTGAGGATTATATAACAGGCAGATTCGGATAATAATAAGTGCGAGGTGATTTTTAAAAGATGACAAGACCAACATTTGAAAATGAACTAAAAGAGTTACACTTAGATATCCTGAAGATGGGGGCAATGGCTGAGGAGGCAATTGACAAAGCAATACATGCCTTAAAGACTAAAGATATTGATCTTGCGCAAAAGATTATTGAAAATGATGACAAGATTGATACTCTTACTGAAGAGATAGAGAAAAAGTGTGCTATCGTAATTGCAACTCAGCAGCCTCTTGCAAGCGACCTGAGGCTTATAATCACTGCTATGAGGATTGCCACAGACATTGAGAGAATTGCGGACCATGCAGAAGATATTTCCCAAATAACAATTAAATTAGCAAAAGAATCGTATATAAAGCCTCTTATTGATATTCCAAAGATGGCAGATATTACTCGTTCTATGTTAAAAGATGCGCTTGATTCTTACGTAAATTCTGATATAGATCTTGCAAAATCTGTTGTGAAAAGAGATGACGTAGTAGACCAGATGTATCAAAGTTTAATAGATGAATTAGAACAGATAATGAAAGAAAATTCAGATGCTATTTCACAGTGTATACAATTTTTACTTGTTATAAAATATTTAGAGAGGATAGCAGACCACTCAACCAATATAGCTGAATGGGTGGTTTATAAAATAACAGGAATGCACAAGCACGATTGGGAGACAAAGTAGGAGGAGCCAAATTGATGAAAAAAATTAACCTTCTGGTTATTGCAAGGGCAGCATTGATTGCTGCACTTTATTTTGTTTTGACCTCATTTTTACCTGCGATATCTTACGGACCCATACAAGTAAGAATTTCTGAGGCTTTGACTCTTCTTCCTGCTCTGATGCCAGTATCCGCAACTATTGGACTTTTTGTAGGCTGCTTTTTAGCAAATCTTTATGGAATGGTAATGAGCATAACTGGAATATATGATGTTATATTTGGATCTTTGGCTACTTTGATTGCTGCTATAATAACAACTAAAATTAAGAAAAGAGCATTTTTACCCTTGCCGACAATAATTGTGAATGCTATAGTAGTTTCGAGTTATATTTGGTACTATTTTATAAACAGCTTGAAAATAGAGTGGTTAAAAAGCTTGAACCCTATTTTGAGATATCTATTTACTGTAATTTCCATCGGAACCGGTGAGGCAATTGCAACGTATATTTTAGGACTACCCTTGTTCATAGCTGTTGAAAAACAGCTCAGAGGTAAAAAACTACTCTGAATACAAAAGTGGGGCCATTTTTGGCTCCACTTTTTTGTTGCTTTTTTTCGGCTTTTGTAATATAATATATCGTGATATTTATTCATCACTTCATCATGATAAAGCAAAGAAGGGAAGAAAAATGAGTAAAAAATTTGTGGATTACTATCCTTTGACAAGTGAGCTGTTAGAAGAAATACGAAGAAAGACATTGTATTTATTTAAAAAATTTGGCTATCAACTAATAGAACCGTCTATGTTTGAAGAATATGAAAAATCAAGAAGTTTAAATGGGCAAAATTCAATAAAATTTATGGACAGTGATGGAACAATTATATCTCTAAGAAGTGAATTTACACCAAAAGTAGCAGAGATTGGAGCTAAAAATGGAGGGGAAATTTATCCCATTAAATACTGCTACTTTGGAAGAGCCTTTCAGTTTCTGCAACAGGAGGCTGGAGACCTAAGAGAGTTTTACCAAGCTGGGGTTGAAAACTTTCATACATCAGACAGTTATTACATAGATTTAGAAATTTTGATTTTGGCAATTGAAAGTCTTTTGCAGCTTGGAGTTGACAATTTCACAATTGATATTGGAGAGGTCAACTTTTTTAAAGGAATAGCAACTGACTACGAAATAGACGATGCTTCAGCAGAAATTTTGTGTAAGTTGGTAGATAAAAAAGATTATATTGGAATCGAAAATTTCTTAATAAAGAAAGGAATTTCAGAGAAAGTAATAGATGTTTTTAGAAACCTTACTCGACTTTATGGCAAAAAAGATAAAATAGACGACGCTTATAAATTTGCTAAGAATGAAATTTCAAAAGCAGCGATAGAAAGGTTAAAGGAAATATTTGATAAACTGACTAACCTGGGGTATGAAAAATACATTTCAATTGACTTTGGAATGGTAAAACATTTAAACTATTACACAGGAATAATATTTTCTGGCTATCTTCCTAAATTAGGGTATCCAGTTTTGAATGGTGGAAGGTATGACAACTTATGTGAAATATTTGGTAAGAAATTGTATGCTATTGGGTTTGCATTGGGAGTGGACAGAATTTTAAACTGGATGATGAGAAGCAGTGAGACAGAAGTTAACCTTTACAAAGCTGCTTTATTTTATAAAGAAGGATTTTTTGAGATTGCAATTGAAAAACTTTTGAGGCTTGAAAAAGAGGTTTATTTTTGTAGCAATCCAATTGATATTCAACAAGCTTTCAATATAAGCAAAGAACTCAAAATAGGTGAATTTTACTATATTGATGAAGAGGGAATAAAAAGATATGATGTGGAGGATCAGAAATGATAACAATAGCATTGCCAAAAGGAAGATTAACCGAAGAGGTAACAGAGTTGTTTCAAAGATCTTCTCTTATTTCCATCGATATCTCTCAAGAGACAAGGAAACTTGTACTTGAGGACCCACGTGGTAATCTTCGATTTTTAATGGTAAAACCCTTTGATGTTCCCACATATGTAGAATATGGAATTGCTGACATGGGAATTGTAGGCAAAGATGTTTTACTTGAGGTAAACAAAAAGGTATATGAGCTCTTAGATCTGAAAATTGGAAAGTGCTTTATTGCATTAGCAGGTCCAAAAGGCTTGAGAGAAGAGCTTTTAAAAAAGTCAGAAAAGATAATAGCTACAAAGTTTCCTAATATAACAAAAGAATATTTTGAAAATGTCCTTGGCGAAGATGTGCAGATAATAAAGCTCAATGGTTCTGTAGAGCTTGCTCCTATTTTGGGACTTTCTGACATGATAGTGGACATTGTTGAGAGTGGGAGAACTCTCAGAGAAAATGGACTTGAGGTGTATGAAAAGCTCTATGATATAAGTGCGCGTTTGATTATAAACAGAGCAAGTCTTAAATTAAAGAGTGAAATAGAAGGAGTTGTAAATTGTTTAGAAAGGATGATATTGCAGTGAAGATATTAAAAGATAATAAAGAATTAGAACAATTTTTAAGCAATTTAAATTCTATTGGTTATCAGGCTGTTGAGGAGATAGAAGACAAAGTTAAAAAAATAATTGCAGACGTGAAATTAAAAAAAGATGAAGCTGTTTTGGGTTATACAAGACTTTTTGACTGTAAAGAATTTGATCTTGAGGATTTAATTGTAAAAGAGGAAGAAATTGATAGAGCTTTTTTTGAATGCCAAAAAGAGGATGAGAAATTTGTGCAAGCTTTAAAATTGACTTATGAAAATATCTATCAATATCACTTAAAACAAAAAGAAGAGACTTGGATTTTTACTAAAGATGATACAATTTTAGGTCAGATAGTACGGCCATTAGAAAGAGTTGGAATTTATGTACCAGGTGGTAATGGTTCATACCCTTCAACCGTTTTGATGAATTCTATACCTGCAAAGGTAGCAGGTGTAAAGGAAATAATTATGGTGACTCCTCCAGACAAAGAGAAGAAGATAAATAAATATACCTTGGCAGCTGCCAAAATATGTGGAGTAAATAAAATTTTTAAAGTTGGAGGAGCGCAAGCAATTGCTGCACTTGCTTTTGGGACAGAGTTGATTCCAAAAGTAGATAAAATTGTTGGACCAGGAAATATTTATGTTGCTATTGCTAAAAAAATTTTGTTTGGAAATGTGGACATTGACTCCATTGCAGGTCCGAGTGAGGTTTTGATTATTGCAGACAGCTTTGCAAACCCCAAATATGTGGCAGCAGATTTGCTATCTCAGGCAGAGCATGACACAATGGCAAGAAGTATTTTAATAACAACTTCTCAAGACCTCGCCCTTGAGGTAAATAAAAAAGTAGATGAGATGTTAAAAGCAAATCCAAACCAAATAGCTGCTCAGTCTATTGAAAGAAATGGTGTAATAATAATAGTTGAGGATTTAGATGATGCGGTTGAGATTGCAAATAGAATTTGTCCTGAGCATCTTGAGCTTTGCTGCAAAAATCCAGAAGATTTAATCTTTAAAATAAAGAATGCAGGTGCAATCTTTGTTGGAGAATTTTCACCGGAACCAATTGGTGACTATATCGCAGGACCAAATCATGTGCTGCCTACATCTGGTACTGCTCGATTTTTCTCGCCTCTTGGCGTTTATGATTTTGTCAAGAGAATTAGTTTGATAAAATATTCGAAAGAACAATTTTTAAAGGATGCACCATTTGCAATTGAAATTGCAGAAAAAGAAAGGTTTTTATTTCACGCAAACTCTTTGAAAGTGAGGTTAGAAGATGTTTAGAGCAAAATTAGATTCATTTTCTAATTACTCAACCCCAATTTTTGAGCATCTTGTAAAAGCTGATGCAAATGAAAACCTCTTGGACTATCCTGAAGATCTAAAAGTTCTTATAAATTATGCTTTGCAAGAACATATTAAAAGTTTGTGTTTTTATCCGGAGATAAATTCGCAGCCTTTAAAAGAAGAACTTGCAAAGTTCTACGGTCTTGAAAAAGAAAACTTTATAATCGGAAACGGCTCAGACCAGCTTATTCAACTCATTATCCAAGCCGCTTGTGAAAAGGATGATTTTATCTTCACACTCTATCCGTCCTTTACAATGTACAAAATTACAGCTGAGCTATTTGATGTAAACCATAGTTTTATAGATATTACACAAAATTGGGAAATCGATGTCGAAAAGGTTATTAAAAAGATAGGTCAAAATGACAAAATTAAAGTAGTTTTCATTGATACACCAAACAACCCAACAGGTATAGCATTGGAATATGAAAAAGTCAAGCTGATTGCAGAGTCTTTTCCAGAAAGACTAATTGTAATTGACAATGCGTATGGTGAATACTGTGATATTGATTATCTTGATTTAGTTCTCAAAAATAAAAATGTGATACTGTTAAAGACATTTTCTAAAATAGGATTTGCAGGAATAAGATGTGGGTATGGGATTGCAAATGAGAAGATTATTGAAAATTTACATAAAGTCAAACCACCTTATAATGTAAATACCTTGACACAACAAATTGCAATAACAGTCTTAGAAAATTTTAACAAACTAAAAGATAACATTGAGCTTATAAAAAGTGAAAGGCTAAGGATGACGAGAAGCTTACAAGAATTTTACTTTATTTTGCCATCCCAGGCAAATTTTATATCAATAGTAGATGAGGAAGCTGACTCCATTTTTGACTATTTGAAGGAAAAAAAGATTCTTGTCAAAAAGTTTAACATGGGGAACAAAAAGCTTCTCAGAATTACATTGGGCAAACCTAAAGATAATGATATAATATTAGAAAACCTTATCAGTTACAAGAGAGGTAAATAACCATGAACCCGCGCATTGCTGAAGTCCAAAGAAAAACTAAAGAGACAGAAATCAGGATAGTTTTGAACATTGACGGCGATGGAGATTATAAAATTTCAACAGGGATAGGTTTTTTTGACCATATGCTACAGCTATTTTCCCATCATGGCAAATTTAACATTCAGCTTGAAGCAAAAGGTGACCTTTATATTGACGACCATCACACAATTGAAGATGTGGGGATAGTGTTAGGGCAGGCATTTTTAAAAGCCGTTTCGGACAAGAGAGGCATAAAAAGATATTCTCATATAATCTTGCCAATGGATGAAGCGCTTGTTATGGTTGCTATTGATATCTCTGGAAGGCCTTATTTAGCTTTTGATGTAGATTTTAGGTTACCAAAAATTGGTGAGATGACATCCCAAATGGTGGTTGAATTTTTCAGAGCGTTTGTCTCTTCTGCCAAAGTAACTCTTCACATAAAGAAAATATCAGGTGAGAACGATCATCACATTTGTGAGGCAATTTTCAAAGCGTTTGGCAGAGTTTTAAAAGATGCTTGTACAATTGTTGATGACAAAATACCTTCCTCAAAAGGAGTGCTGTGAATTTGAAAAGGATTTGCATTGTAGACTATGGAATGGGTAATTTGAGGAGTGTACAAAAGGCTTTTGAATACTTGGGATTTAGTCCTATTGTCACTTCAAACAAAGATGAAGTAGAAATGTGTGAAGCAATCGTATTGCCTGGAGTAGGTGCGTTTGATGTAGCTTATAAGAACCTTGAAAAGCTTGACTTGGTTGGTATTCTGAAAAGAAAGCTAAATGATGCTATTTTCCTTGGGATATGCTTGGGGTATCAACTTCTTTATGAATTCAGTGAAGAGGGAAATTGTGAAGGGCTAAAGGTTTTAAAAGGCAGTGTAAAAAGGTTTCCTAAAAAGGACACTATTAAGATTCCTCATATGGGGTGGAATAAGATAAAAGTGAAAAATAGCTCAAAACTTTTAAAAGGGTTAGATGGACAGTATGTTTACTTTGTTCACTCATACTATGTTGACAACAAGGACAAAGAGATAGTCTCATCTACATGTGAACATGGAATAGAGTTTGACTCTTCTATTGAAAAAGGAAATATCCTTGCGACACAATTTCATCCAGAAAAAAGTGGTGAGGTTGGGCTTGAAATCTTAAGAAATTTTGGGGGATTGATATGATTGTAATACCTGCAATAGACATAATTGATGGTAAGTGTGTAAGACTTACCCAAGGAGATTACAATAAAATCCATGAATACAATTCAGATCCTGTTGAGCAGGCAAGGTACTTTGAAAAAGAGGGCGCGCGTTACCTTCATGTAATTGATTTAGGCGGTGCAAAGAAAGGGAGTCCAGTTAATTTTGAAGTAATAAAGAGAATAAAAGAAGGTACAAGTTTGACTATAGAATGTGGTGGAGGTATAAGAGATAAAAAGACAATAAATGATTACCTTTTGGCAGGAATTGACTATATCATTTTGGGTTCTATTATCTTTAAAAATCCTGAGTTTGTAAAAGATGCTCTAAAAAAGTTTGGGAATGAAAAGTTTATAGCGTCACTTGACTTTGAAGATGGATTTGTAAAGCTTTCTGGCTGGCAAGAAGCAACTCAAATTTCAATAGAAGAAGGGATTTTGCATATTAAAAAGTTGGGTTTTCAAAAACTTATATATACTGACATAAAAACTGACGGAATGTTAAAAGGTCACAACTTTGAAGCTGCAAAATATATTCGAAGTTTATTTGATGGATTTTTAATATCTTCAGGTGGAATTTCTTCCAAGGATGATATTTTAAAATTAAAAGGTATAGGTGTTGATGGTGTAATTATAGGCAAGGCTCTTTACACAGGGCACGTTAAGCTAAATGAGATAATCAATTTAGTTTGAAAAGCAAAAAAGGAGAAGATGGCTTATGGTTGCAAAGAGAATTATTCCTTGTCTTGATGTTAATAGAGGAAGAGTTGTGAAAGGCATAAATTTTATAAACCTTGTTGAGGCTGGAGATCCTGTTGAATGTGCCCAAAAATATAACCAGCTTGGTGCAGATGAGCTTGTATTTTTGGACATTACAGCCTCACATGAAGAAAGGAAGATAATGATTGATGTTGTAAAAAAGGTTGCAGAAAGAGTATTCATTCCTTTTACAGTAGGAGGAGGTATAAGGAATATAGAAGATATCCGAAATTTACTGTTAGCAGGTGCTGATAAAGTTTCAATAAACTCAGCAGCTGTGAAAAATCCTGATTTGATAAATGAATCTGCAAAAATCTTCGGTTCTCAGTGTATTGTTGTTGCAATAGATGCAAAGAGACACAAAGATGGTTTTCATGTGTATATAAACGGGGGCAGGATTGATACAGGTCTTGATGCTATAAAATGGGCGAAAGAAGTGGAAAAAAGAGGAGCTGGTGAAATCCTTTTGACTTCAATGGACAGAGATGGAACAAAAGCTGGCTATGATTTAGAGTTAACAGAAGCTGTGTGCTCAGCTGTTAATATTCCTGTTATTGCTTCAGGAGGTGCTGGCAGACCTCAGGACTTTTTAGAAGTTTTCAAAGTAGGTGCTGAGGCAGCACTGGCTGCGTCAATTTTTCATTTTGGTGAGATTTTAATTAGTGATCTGAAGCGATTTTTGAAAAATCATAATATTGAGGTGAGAACATAAGATGTTGGATTTATCAGCACTCAAATTTGACAAGAACGGACTTATTCCTGTGATTGTCCAAGATTTCAATACAAATGAAATTTTGATGTTAGCTTACATGAATGAAGAGAGTATAAACCTTACAATTGAGACAGGATATATGCACTATTTTAGCAGAAGTAGAAATAAAATATGGAAAAAAGGCGAGACATCTGGAAATTTTCAGAAAGTAAAGGCGTTGTATCTTGATTGTGATGGCGATGCTATATTAGCAATTGTTGAGCAAACAGGTGTGGCATGTCATACTGGAAATAAAACCTGTTTTTTTACAAACATTTTTGGAGAAGACAAGAAAAGTAAAGTTGATATTCTTTTTAAACTGATTGAAACAATAAATGACAGAAAGAAAAATAAAGTTGAAGGTTCATACACCTGTTATTTGTTCGAAAAAGGCCTTGACAAAATTCTCAAAAAAGTTGGCGAAGAGACTACAGAGGTAGTAATAGCTGCTAAGAATGGGTCAAAGGAAGAGGTTATATATGAAGTTTCAGACCTCATCTATCATTTGAGTGTACTACTTTCATATTTTGATTTGGACTGGACTGATATATTCAAGAGTTTAGAACAGAGAAGAAAGTAGTTAAGTTTTTTAAGACTTTGGATCTTTTCTGTTTTAAAACCTGAAAAATATTGTATAATATAAATGTTAAAGTTTATCTTATTTTGCTTGAAGGAGGGGTTTAAAAATGCAGAAATTTGCAGTAGTTATGGCAGGTGGTGGTGGCACAAGGTTCTGGCCTTTATCAAGGAGTTCGTCACCTAAGCAGTTTTTAAACCTCTCTGGAAATGACATATTAATAAATGAGACTATTGATAGAATATCTAGGGTAATTCCAAAGAAAAATATATTTATTGTAACAAATATAAACCAGAAAGAGATGATAGAAAAGGTTTTAGATAGCGAGGTTGATAGGGACAATATCATCTATGAGCCAATAGGCAGAAATACAGCTGCATGTATTTTATATGCAGCACTGAAAATTAAAAAGTTACATGAAGATGGAATTATGTGTGTATTCCCTTCTGACCACTATATAAAGGACAATGACGGATTTGCGGAGGTTTTAAATACCTGTATTGAGATTGCAGAAAAGACTGATAAACTAATAACAATTGGAATTAATCCAACATTCCCTTCAACGGGATATGGATATATCAAGTTTGATAAAGACTCGCAGGACAAGTATGACAAAAAAGCATATGAGGTTTTGGAATTTGTGGAAAAACCATCATTTGACAAGGCAAAATCTTATATAAAGAGTGGTAACTATCTGTGGAACAGTGGTATGTTTATATGGAAGCTTGACACAATTATCCAGAATTTTAACAGATTTTTGCCAAGGATATACAATAAATTTTACTCTATATATGAATACCTATGGTCAGAAGAGGAATTCAAATATGTAAGTGAGATATATCCAAGTTTGCAGGATATCTCAATTGACTATGGTATAATGGAAAGAGCCGATGAGGTTGTTGTTGTACCTGGGGATTTTGGTTGGAATGATGTGGGTTCATGGGACTCATTGGGTGCAATCTTTCCACCAGATGAGGACGGAAACATTATCAAGGCGTTGCATGTTGGTATAGATACACGCGACTGTATAATTTACGGGAATAATAGACTTATTGCTACCATCAATGTTTCAGACGTTATTATTGCAGAGACAGAGGATGCTGTTTTGGTTTGTGCAAAAAACAGAGCTCAGGATGTGAAAAAGATTGTTGAGATGCTCAAAGAAAAGAAATTGGACAAGTTCATATAAAAGTAAGAAAGGCGGTCTTGTATGTCTGATAATACAAAAAGGATTACAAAAGCAACCTTTTTGGTGGTAATGGCAACAATATTGTCAAAGTTATTTGGATTTTTTCGTGAGGTTGTGTTAGGGGCGTTTTACGGAACAAGCTATAAATTGGATTCACTAATTGCTGCCCAGCTGTTGCCGGGCGTTTTTTTTGCAAGTATATTGGCCTCGTTTTCAACAACATTTATACCAATTTACAATGAAATAGTAGTAAAAGAAGGAAGACAAAGAGCAAATAGGTTTGTAAATAAAGCCCTTTTTTTAATTGTTGCTTCTGCTTTTTTTATTGCAATTATTGGCTTTATTTTTTCACCTTTTATAGTTGACATAATATTTAAGGGTTTTGATTTGCCAAAAAAGCAGCTTACTTCACAGCTTATGAGGATTACTTTCTTTTATATAATCTTTTTAGGAGCTAATTATATATTCCAAGGTTTTCTACAATCAAATGAAAATTTTGTTATTCCAGTATTGGTGGGACTTCCCTTTAATGCAATAATCATTCTTTCTGCTTTCCTCAAAGATTTGTTCGATATATACGCTGTTGCAATTGCCTTTGTTTTAGGATATCTTTCAATGGTGATATTTCAAATACCATTTGCCAAGAAAAAAGGCTTTAAATGGGAACTTGATTTTAATATAAACGATGAATATCTACAAAAGATGTTTAAACTTGTCTTGCCAGTTTTCATTGGTTCGTCTGTAATATCATTAAACTCTTTTGTGGATAGGTATTTAGCTTCATATTTGCAAGAAGGAAGTATTTCAGCATTAAACTATGCTGATAAACTCAACGGCTTAGTTTATGGCATCTTTAGTGCTTCAATTTCAGCAGTTATTTACCCTTATCTCTCACGGTTTTTTTCAAGTAATCAACAGGAAGAGTTCAAAAAGTATTTGATACTGTCAATTAACTCTCTAATTTTGATAATGATTCCAATTACATTTGGAGTTTTTATTCTTAGCAATGAAATAGTCCAAGTTGTCTACGAAAGAGGAGCGTTTAATAAAAAGTCTACATATCTCACAAGTGGCGCACTTATGTTTTTCTCCTTAGGGTATTTAGGGTATGCAGTAAGAGATATACTTAGCAGGACATTTTATTCAATCCAAGATACGTTGACACCTATGAAAAACGGGATATTTGCTGTTGCTGTTAACATTATTTTAAATGTAATTCTTGTGAAGTTTTTACAGCACAGAGGTTTAGCTCTTGGGACAAGTATTGTGGCATATGTGTCGGTATTTTTACTTTTAAGGAGCTTAATTAAGAGAGTAGGGAAAATAGGTTTAAAAAGTTCGTTAATTGTCCTTTTAAAAGCAATTTTTGCATCAGTGTGTATGTTAATAGCTATTATTCTTGCAAAGAAATTTGTATATATAACAACACCTCATTTGTTTTTAACACGAACAATAAATTTAGCAATCCAAATATTTTGTGGAGTAATTTCATATTCAGTTGTGATTTATCTTTTAAAGGTAAATGAAGTCAAGTGGCTCTTTGAAAACTCAAAGCTTGTGTTAAGCAAATTCAGAGATTTAGTTGCAAAATGACAACATCTAAATATCTGCCAAATTTATAACCTACATTATATAGTTTCCCAACCTCAACAAATCCTAAGGATTTGTGTAAGTTAAGACTTGGTTGATTTTCAGCACAGATTTTGGCAATAATATTTTTAAATCCATTTTCTCTTCCATTTTCAATCAAAAATTTTAAAAGCATTTTGCCAATACCTTTTCCTCTGTGAAGATGGTGGATATATATAGAATCTTCTACAGTAATAGAATATCCCTCTTTATCAGAAAAAGGTGATAGACAACCATAACCAATTATAAATTTTGAACTATCTTCAACTACATAAATTGGGTATTTAAAACTGTGTAGGTCAAAGAGTTTTAAAAAGTCCTCGGTAGATTTTGGCTGAGTATCAAATGTTGAGGATGAGTTTAAAACTTCGTAGTTATAAATTGATAAAATTTGTGGTATGTCAGTGATTGTAGCCTTCCTGATAATCATCTTTAAATCTCCTCCTTTTTTGGTCATTTTTAAATATCTAAAAAACAAATAGGGAGTGAACAAAGATTACAAAAACACAAAAGGCAATATACGTAATAGAAAAACTTTTAGAGATCTACCCAGAGCCAAAGTGTACCTTAGATTATGATAAACCATATGAGCTTTTAATAGCAACAATTTTAGCAGCCCAGAGTACTGATGAACGTGTAAATAAGATAACGCCTAAGCTTTTCAAAAAGTATCCTACGCTTGAACACTTTGCAAATGCTAATTTAGAAGAATTGGAAAGAGATATAAAACCTGTTGGGTTTTATAAAAACAAAGCAAAGAGTATAAAAGAAACAGCAAAGATTCTCATAGAAAAGTACAATGGCGTTTTGCCAGATAGCATTGAAGCGTTAACAAAGCTGAAGGGTGTGGGAAGAAAAACAGCAAATGTCATAATGGCAAACATCTTTGGAGTACCTTCCATAATAGTTGACACACATTGTATGAGACTTTCAAACAGAATTGGTTTTGTGAAAAGTAAAGACCCTGATAAGATAGAGTTTGAACTGAGAAAAATAGTTCCATTTGACATGTACACTATATTTAGCAATCTTATGGTTTATCATGGAAGGGCTACATGCAAAGCAAGAAAACCCAAGTGCAGAGAATGCATTATAAACAATGTATGCGACTTTTACAAGAGGTTGTCTAATGACATAATTCTAAATATTTAAAACCATAACCTACAATGCAGAAAAAGTGAATAAACCTCTAAATATTGAAGGTAAGGGGCTGTCAGTTCATCTTTTGGGGCAGTCCCTTATTTTTTTGTATTTTCTAAGGTGAATATGGGGATAATATGTAAATAGTCGATTAGAAATAGAAGATTAAAAAGGAGAAGAGAAACATGAAAATAGGAATTCCAAATAGCTTTTGTTATATCGGAATGGAAAAATTTTTGGCTAATTTTCTCTCAAAAATATCCGATGAGTCAGAAGTAATCTTCTCTGGGCCTACAACAAACGAGATGGTAGAGTTTGGAGTACAAAATAGTATAGAAGAGATTTGTATGCCCGCAAAGGTGTTCATTGGTCACGTTGAATACTTAGCAAAATACCAAAAAGTCGATGCTATTTTACTGCCAAGGCTGACCTCACTTAGGTATAGAACATATTCATGTCCGAAAATTATTGGAATTCCTGACTTAGTAAAAACACATTATACTAACATGAGGATAATCTCACCAGAACTAAACTTAAGAAATGGGATGTCTTATGTAAATGATTTTTTAGTAGAACTGGGCAAACATTTTACAAATGATAAAAGACAATTGAAAAAGATTGTAGAAGGCTTTACTAATAATAAACTTTTAGAATATTTGCCGCCAACCGTAAAAGACAAAAAGAATATTTTAGTCTTAGGACACAGTTATGTCATCTTTGACAATAATCTCAACAAAGATATTCTGCAAATTATAGAATCAAGTGGCTATAACCCAATCTATCCTTTATACCACCACATCTCAGACAAAGACGTTTCACTTGACTTACCAAAACCTTTCTTTTGGTCAACTGCTCAAAACATTTATGAATATTTTTATTGGGCTCAGAAAAATTTAAAACTTGACGGTGTTGTATATCTTATGACATTTGGCTGTGGAATGGATTCCATTTTAGAAGAGGTAATTAGGAGAAGTTGCAAGATATTGAATTTGCCTTATCTTTGTATTACCTTAGATGAACACTCTGCCAACGTCGGAATTCAGACAAGAATAGAAGCTTTTATTGACATGATTGGATGGAGGAGAGAGAATGAAGATTACATTTCCACACATGGGTAATCTCTATATGATTGCAAAACCACTTTTTGAAGAGCTTGGATTTGAAGTCATTGTCCCGCCACTGAATAACAGAAAGACTTTGGAGATTGGGAAAAACTACTCACCTGAATTTATATGTATGCCATTTAAGCTCAACATAGGAAACTTTGTTCAGGCAATTGAAATGGGTGCTGATACAATTGTGATGTTTGGTGGATGTGGTCCGTGCAGGTTTGGATACTATGGTGCACTTCAAAAGGAGATTTTAAAAGACGCTGGATTTGACGTCCAAATGATTGTAATTGAACCACTTCATTATGGAATTGAAAATTTTTTATCTGAAGCAGGGAAGGTTTTTGCCCAAAAAAACTTAATTGGTATTTTGCCTAAAATCTATAGTTTGGCAAAGATGATTGACAGGATTGAAAAAAGAGTGCATTTTCTAAGACCCAGGGAAATGGTAAAAGGAAATGTTGATAGGATATATAATCGATTTAGAATTGAGGCTTTGAAAACAAAAGGTATTGAACAGATGAAAAAGTTAACAGAAGCAACTACTGTACTTTTAGATAATGTGTATGTAGTAGATGAGAATGTAAAAAAGATTGGAATTGTAGGAGAGATATATACTATTATAGATGACTTTGCAAATCTCAATATTGAAAAAATAATTGGTGAGATGGGATATGAGGTGGAGAGAAATTTATATATTTCATACTGGATCGACAATCATTTGATATATCCATTGCTAAGAAAAAGAGACATAGTTGTGAAAAGACATTCAAAAGACATAATGAAGAATATGATTGGTGGTCATGCAAGAGAGACAATTGCCTACGCGAAATGGTTTGAAAGTAAGCATTTTGCCGGTATTGTTCATGTCTTTCCTCTCACATGTATGCCAGAGATTGTAGCAAAGTCTATATTGGCCGATCTCAGAAATGAATTTAGAGTGCCTCTATTGCACATTGTTGTAGATGAAATGGAAAGTGATGTGGGGCTAAAAACGCGTTTAGAGGCCTTTTTAGATTTAATCGAGTCAAGGAGTGAAAAAAGTGGACAAGCTAAACTGCTTTCTTGGAATTGATATAGGCTCTGTTAGTACAAACGTGGTATTGCTTAACGAGAATAACAACATTGTAGAAAGTATATATGTAAGAACAGAGGGCAGACCAATTGAAGTTTTGCAAAAAGTGCTTGCACAGCTTTATCAGAAGTATGGGGAGAGGTTAAAAATCTCAGGAGTTGGGGCAACAGGATCTGGTCGTAATCTTGCTGCAATAATGGTTGGAGCAGATACTGTAAAAAATGAGATTACAGCACATGCAAAGGCAGCAATTCACTTTATTCCAAATGTGAGAACAGTAATTGAGATAGGTGGACAGGACTCAAAGATAATTTTGATAAAAAACGAAATTGTAGTTGACTTTGCAATGAACACTATCTGTGCTGCAGGGACAGGTTCATTTTTGGATAGGCAAGCAGAGAGGCTAAACATTCCTATAGAAAGGCTTGGAGAGATAGCAATAAAATCTAAAAATCCTGTGAGGATTGCGGGAAGGTGTGCTGTGTTTGCAGAATCTGACATGATTCACAAACAACAGCTTGGACATCTTTCCGAAGATATCCTTTTTGGACTTTGTTTAGCGCTTGCAAGAAATTATATCTCAAACGTTGCAAAAGGTAAGACAATTGAAGAGCCTATTATATTTCAAGGTGGAGTTGCTGCAAACATCGCAATGAAAAAGGCGTTTGAACAGGTTTTGCAAAAAGAGATTGTTGTTCCTCAGTATTTTAATGTCATGGGAGCAATAGGTATAGCCCTTTTAGCAAAGGAGAAGACAAAGGGGCTTATAAGTAACTTTAAAGGGTTTGATTGTATCAACAACAGTAAGTTTGAAACAAGGGGATTTGAATGCAAAGGGTGTTCTAATAACTGTGAAGTAGTAGAATTTTACAACAATAATAACTTAGTTGCTACGTGGGGTGACAGGTGTCAGAGATACTCAAGTAGCAAAAATCACCATGTTGAAAAGTCGAAGAATCTGTGATATATTTAAATTAGAAAAGAAAGTAGCCCAAAAAGGAACTCTGCCGTGTGCGTTACAAGATGGTGAAGTTCCAGGCCAACACCATCATAAAAGGGAATCCAGAGTCCAATAGTGGCGCATAGGCTTCCCACCCAAGATTTTGTTTGGGTGACAAACAGGAAGTAATGCAAAGCTATTGGCAGGATACCCACCTGCTGAGGCAGGGTCTGGGAAACTCCCTGAGGACGGCATGGTGGAGTTCCTGAACAAAATGAAAAGAAAGTGTACAAAGGCCCATGAATTTAAATGGGTCTTTTATTTTTATCTTAATTCTCATTTTTGAATTTGAAAGGAGAGTTGAAGTGGATACAGTGGATATATTTCAAAGGACAATGATGCTAATAGGGGAGGATGGACTTAAGAAATTGTCAAACGTAAACATTGCTGTATGTGGTCTTGGTGGAGTTGGAAGCTTTGCTTTTGAAGCACTTGTAAGATGCGGAATACAAAATTTTGTGATACTCGACAAGGATAAGGTTTCAGTTTCAAATTTAAATAGACAATTAATAGCTACTATATCAAATATAGGTAAATCAAAGGTTGATATTGCATATGAAAGAGCTTTAGATATAAATCCTTTTGTAAATGTGTTGAAAATTCCGAAAGAAATTAATCCAGAAAATGTTGAAAAGTTACTTGGCAATACAAAGATAGATTACATAGTTGATGCAATTGATGATGTCTCTGCAAAGATTGCATTAATTAAATTTGCAATTTCAAGAGAGATAAAAATTATCAGTAGTATGGGCATGGGGAATAGGTTAAATCCATCTTTACTGAGAATTTCTGATATCTACTCTACAAAAAACTGTCCACTTGCTAAAAAGATAAGAAGTATACTGAGAAAGGAAGGAATAAAAAAACTAAAAGTGGTCTACTCCGAAGAGAAACCTCTCAAGCCTGATTACAAGTTTTTAAAGGAAAAGACGCAAAAGGCTCATGTGCCAGGCAGTATTTCATTTGTTCCACCTGTTGCCGGATTTTTAATGGCTTATGAGGTTGTGAAGGATCTACTTGGGTGGTAACCAAATTTGTTGTACAAAGAGCTGTTTTTTGTGTTAAAATATCAAAAAAGGATTGTAAAATGGAGGATACATAAGAAAATGAGTACCTACAAATTTGCAAGAGCGTTTAGAGGATTCAAGCCAAGTTCTGTAATTGAATATCTCAATAACCTTGAGAAAACATACGAAAAGGAAATAAAAGAGAAACAAGAGACAATTGTAGAACTTCAAAAAGAAAATGAGGAATTGAAAAAGAAGCTTAGCAAGCTTGAAGAGGAATTTTCAAAATTAAATGAACAAAAGATTAAAATTGCAGAGCTACTGATTATTGCCCAGGAAAAGGCAGAGAGTATTGTTTCAAAGGCTATAGAAGAAGGAGAAAATAAAAAGAAAGCGTTGCTTGAGGAGATTGAAGAGCATGAAAAGACATTGCAAGGTTTAAAAGAAGAAATAAAAAGGATAAAGAGCGAGCTTCAGTCTGTGATAAGCAAGTTTGAAAATGAAACAGGAAATAAAGGCGAAGAAGAGGAGAGTTCAGATTGAAATATTGAGCTCTCCTCTTTTGCATATTGTTTTCCTATCTTTCATAAACTTACTGTAGAAAAATTATTTTAAAGTGAAGGATGATAAAGGTCATTAATATCTCAAGGATTGTGAGAGTGTTATTTTATTTTATCCTTATAGTGTTTCTTGCAAGTTGTATTTACATTTATTCAGAAGTTGCAATAGAAGTTATAAACCAGAAAAAACTTCTTCCCATCTATTGTGTTGCAAGAAATGATAATAAAATTGCAATTACATTTGATGCTGCTTGGGGTAATGACGATACAAAAGATCTTCTCAAAATTTTAAAACAGTATAAAGCAAAAGCTACGTTTTTCTTGGTCGGTTTTTGGGTAGAGAGATACCCGAAGGATGTACTTGAGATTTGCAAAGAGGGACATGAGATTGGAAGTCACTCTGACAAACATTTACACATGTCTAAACTATCAGAAACAGCTATTATAGAAGACATAAAAAGTTGTGAAGAAAAGATTTCAAAGCTAATTGGCAAAAGACCAGTTGTATTCAGAGCTCCCTATGGCGATTATAACAATACTCTAATCAAGACCCTCACTTCCTTAGGCTATTATGTAATCCAATGGGATGTTGATTCACTTGATTGGAAAGACTTGCCTGAAGATGATATAGCACAAAGAGTATTAAGGAAAGTAAAGAGTGGATCAATAATTTTATTTCACAATAACGCAAAGAACACAAAGTATGCACTTCCAAAGATATTAGGTGAGCTTTCAAAAAGAGGATACCAGTTTGTAACAGTTTCTGAATTAATATACAAAAATAACTATTATATTGATCACCAAGGTATACAAAGAAAGTTAGAAAATACAGTTAAATAAATTAAAACCGCACGGGTCACACTAATATATACACTTCATTTTAAACGAGGAAATGTTATGACAAGAGTGTATGTACTGTCAAACAGTGTGCAATTAAAAGAGTTATTTAAAAATAACTTTGTTGATGTTATCAAAAAAAAGGGTAAAAAAATATTAGAGATAGATTTGGCAAAGAACCGTAATAAAAAAGAAAACCTTGTATTATTAGTATCACAACTCAAATTGCTTTTTGATTATATCATTTTGTACTCAGATTGTCCAGAGCAGACTGCAAAGATTTGTGATATAATAATTATCTTACAAAATGAGCTTTTAGATGGGCTGTCAAGTGTGTTAAATAAACAACAAGTGGTTTTGCTTTTTTCAGATGACACAGCTAATAGAAATCTCAATGGTATCAGTTCAAAGATTATAGATATAGGTTTTTCGCCACAAAACACTGTAAACATTACCCATTTAGAATATGGACACGACAATAAAGTAACTTTTAATCTATTTTTTCAAAGAGCTGTTGAAGATATTGAAGGAAATTTTGTTATTGAGAAAGAAATAACAGAACATTGCGTATATACCTTAATAGACTATGAACTTTTGTATGTGTATCCTCTTATTACTACATTGAAGGTTTTGTTTCAATTAATTTGAAAGTCTAAAAACGCAACTTTTTGAATAGGATAAAAATAAGCTAAAAAAATACGAAGGGATGAGATTAATTATGCCTCAAAATCCTTTAGATAATAATAGAGTTTACTTATGTGGCAAGGTAGCAACTCCACTTAATTTTAGCCATGAGAGTTTTGGTGAGAAATTTTTCACATTTAAGCTTGAAGTACCAAGGCTTTCTCAGCAAAAGGATGTATTGCTTGTTACAATTTCAGAGAGACTTTTGATTAACGTAAACCTTGATGAAGGAAGCCTTATAGAAGTAATTGGCCAGTTTAGGTCTTATAATAATCCTTCAAATATTGGTAATAGGCTTATTCTCACTATTTTTGCAAGAGATATAAAAAATGTAGAGACCATTGACCCAACCAGAAATATAAATGAGATATTCCTAAATGGGTATGTATGTAAAAAACCTCAATATAGAACAACTCCATTGGGCAGAGAGATAACTGACATATTACTGGCTGTAAACAGGCTTTATGGCAAATCAGATTATATTCCCTGTATTGCGTGGGGTAGAAATGCAAAATATGCAAGTACCTTCCAAATAGGTGATAATATAAAAGTATGGGGAAGAGTCCAGAGTAGAGATTATCAGAAAAGATTAGAAACTGGCGAAGTTGAGACAAGAACTGCCTATGAAGTCTCTATATTCAAGCTCGAAAAGGTAGAAAATGAGCAGCAAAAAAGCTAAGCATTTCAAAAAGGCCTTTTTGATATGGATATTCTCATAAAAATGTGATAAAATCTTAAAAAGTGACAAAAGAGAATAAAGAGGTGTATTTATTGAACCTTCCCAATGTGCTTACTATTTTAAGATTCTTTTTAATTCCTCTTTTTGTTTTAGTCTTTTTCTCAAGCGTTAAATACAACTATTTGATAGCAATAGGAGTATTTTTGCTCTCAGGTCTTACTGACGTCTTAGACGGGTTTATTGCTCGTCGTTATAATATGGTAACAGAATTTGGAAAGCTGTTTGACCCACTGGCTGATAAGCTTATGATACTTACCGTTTTATGGTGCTTGGCCTACAAGGGTTATGTTCCTTCTATTGTTTTTTACATTATACTGTTTAAAGAACTCTTTATGATTGTAGGCTCAGTCATTTTATATGGAAAAATAAAAATTGTAGTTTCGGCCAACATATATGGAAAGATTGCCACTGTTTTGTTTTACATTGCTATAATATCTCTTCTCTTGAAGATGAAAATATCACTTTACATTTTAGTGATAGCAGTGGTATTTGCAATATTTGCACTTATAGTATACACAGTGAAATATCTAAGTGAATATAAAAAGCTCAAGAGCACCTCCAATGAATAAGAAATTAACGAACGTGAAAAGCTACAAATAGGGAGGTGCTTTTGTTATGAGTGAAAAAAGAGAAAGAAGATATGCAAGCTGGCTTGGCATTATAGTAAGGTTTGTTGTTGCATCTTTTATGATGCTCTTAATGCAAATACTTTATCCAAATTTTGTTTTTAGCAACTGGATGGCTGGAATAGCTTTAATTGCTGCGATATCTGTGGTAACATATATAATTGAGAGGATTACTACATTGTACAGAACACCGATAGGAAGAGGGATTATTGCTTTTTTGGTAACTTTTGCTATCTTATATTTTGCCAATATGTCAGTCCCTGGAATAAAGGTACCTTTTGTTGCAAATTTAATAACCTCTTTTGTAGTTGGAATGTTTGATATATTTTTACCTGACAGAGTATTTTAATTTTGACCAAAAAGGGGGTCTTTTGTTTGAAAATAGGAAAAATTCCTATTGAAATATTAGAGGAGCATGTGTTTGACCAAAAACCGGAAAGAAGTGACATTCTTCTTGCACCAGCTATTGGAGAAGACTCAGCGGCAGTTGATATTAAAAGTGATATTGCTGTTATCACAATGGATCCAATAACAGCAGCAGGCAGTATGATTGGATATCTTTCAGTTGTTGTGGTTTGCAACGATTTGGCTGCAGCAGGTGCTGAGCCAATAGGAGTGCTATGTACCGTCCTTATGCCACCAGAAAGTAGCCAAGAGGAGTTTATTCAAATTTTGCAGGATATAAAAGAGGCTTGCAAAAGGTTTAATATACAACTTTTAGGTGGTCACAGTGAAGTATCGCCCGTTGTTACAAAGCCATTGATTGTGTCAACAGGTTTTGGTAAGGTACAAAGGGACATGCTCATCTCTACCAGTAAAGCAAAAGTGGGTGATAAGATTATCATCACAAAGACATTGGGGATAGAAGGCACATTTATACTATATAATGAAAAAAAAGAAAAGCTAAAAACATTTTTAACTCCAGAGGAAGTTTCAGAAATAGAGAATTATATCAACAAGCTGAGTGTGATTGAAGAAGGCTTGGTTGCGAGAAAATATGCAAGTTCTATGCACGACATCACTGAAGGTGGCCTTTTTGGGGCAATTTTTGAGGTTTGTAAGGCTTCAGGAAAAGGTGCGAGAATCTATGAGGAAAAAATTGTGTTGAGTAGTAGTGTTAAGAAGGTTTCTTCTTTTTATAATTTAAATCCGTATAAACTTATCTCAAGTGGAAGTATGCTGATTACTACTGATAAAGAAAATGAGCTTCTCTATGAGCTCAAAGAGAAAGGGATTGATTGCTGCGTTGTCGGAGAGATTATTGAAGAACCAAAGATAGAGTTTATAAGTTCAAACGGTGAGATTATACTTATAGATGAACTACCAATTGATGAAATCTATAAAGTGGTGTAGAAGGGGTAGGAATGAAATGAAGATATTAGTCATTGATGATGATGTAAAGATTTGTGAGGTTATTAAACTGTATTTAGAAAAAGAAGGTTTTGAAGTTGTAATCGCCCACAATGGCAGCGATGGTATAACCATGTTTAAACACGAGATGCCGGATTTAGTCATACTGGATATTATGCTCCCTAAAAAAGATGGGTATGAAGTATGCAGAGAAATCAGAAAAATCAGTAATATTCCAATTATAATGCTCACTGCAAAAGGTGAAACATTTGATAAAGTGTTGGGTTTAGAGCTTGGAGCAGATGATTATATTGTCAAGCCATTTGACCCAAAAGAGCTCATTGCAAGAATAAAAGCTGTGTTAAGAAGAACTCAAGGTGAAGTGAACGACGAAAAAGTGGTTGTTTATCCTAACCTTACCATCAATTTAACTACATACGAGGTAAAGCTAGAGGACAAGATTATAGAGATGCCGCCAAAAGAGATAGAGCTTTTATATTTTTTAGCATCTCATCCTAATAAGGTATTTACACGTGAACAACTTCTTGACCACATATGGGGTTATAATTTTTTGGGCGATACCAGAACTGTTGATGTCCATATTAAAAGGATTAGGGAAAAAATAGAAAAAGATAAATACCCTTGGCGTATCAAAACTGTTTGGGGTGTTGGTTATAAATTTGAAATTTAAATTTGCCTTAAGGGTGTGAATTAAATTGAAATCTATATACTTTAAGTTTGTTACTATCTACACGGTTATAATTGTCATGGGTTTTCTAATATTTGGAACAATACTTAACAATCTTACTGAAAATTATTTTATATCACAAAAACAAACTCAGCTTGTCCGTGAAGCTGAAAAGATTGCAACAGGTCTTGCTCTTTGGTATATCACAGGCTTTTTAGAAAGGGATAGGCTTAGATTTGAGATAAATTTTTTACGTGACTATTTAAATGCCTCAATATTAATGATAAACAGAAATGCAAATGTTGTACTAAATTCAGATGAACAAGTTTTTATAAATGATTCAATTCTTCAAAGGATTAGAGATAAGGTATTCAGTGGTAATATCGCTGTTGAGAAGACATTAATAGGGGCTATCGTAAAAAAAGAATATCTTATAATTGGGTATCCTGTTGTAATAAATAATCAAGTAGTTTCTGGACTTTTGCTTATCACATCAACAGACGATATTCGGCAAACACTTAGGATGTACAATAGAATAATATGGCTTATTACATTGTTTGAGGTAATTCTTGTGTTGATTATAACCTATACGCTTACACAGAAAATTATCACCCCAATAAAAAAGCTTGCAAGTGTTTCAAGAAAAATTGCAGAAGGAGATTTTTCAGAAAAGATTCTTATGCCACTTAACAGCAGTGATGAGATTGGGGAGCTTATAGCTTCTTTTAATTACATGACAGAAAAGTTAGAAAACTTAGAGATGATGAGGAAAAGTTTTATATCAAATGTTTCTCATGAGCTAAGATCTCCACTTACATCTATAAGAGGTTTTATTGAAGGTATACTTGATAGGACAATTCCTGATGACAAAAGAGATTTTTATTTAAACTTAGTGAAAGAAGAGGTTATAAAACTTAACAACTTAATAAATCAACTTTTAGAATTGTCAAGACTTGAGTGGGGGAAGATAAATTTAAATTTGAGCACATTTAAGATTTATTCTGTTATAGCAGAAGAACTGATTAAGTTTGAAAAGCGAATTGAAGAGAAAAAGATAGAAGTATTTTTGGAAGTAGATGAAAATCTTGTGGTTAAGGCAGATAGGGATTTGATTAGCAGGGTAGTTCACAACCTTTTGGATAATGCGATAAAGTACAATAAAGTCGGGGGTAAGATATATGTATATTCCGAAGTTGAAAATGGCAAAGCATATATCACAATTCAAGACACGGGCATTGGCATACCTGAAAAGCTTCAAAAACTCATATGGGAAAGATTTTACAAGGTTGATGAGTCGCGCAGCCTTGAAAAGGGCGTAGGTTTGGGACTTTCTATAGTAAAGGAGATTATAAAGCTCCATAAGCAGAATATCTGGGTTGAAAGTGAAGAGGGTGTGGGTACAAAATTTACATTTACTCTTGATTTAAAATAATTTTTATTATTTGTTAACAGTTCGTTAAAAATTTTTTCAAAAACAAGGGGTAAAATTATAAGTGAAAAAATAAAGTATAAGAGGTGAGGATAAGATGTCTGATAAATTTGATTTCGAAACACCAAATTATCAACCTTCTTATAGTCCTATTAACTTTGAGGTTCCAAGAACTATAAAGAAAAAGAAATCTTTAAAAGGGTACTTATTTGCAGGCTTCATTGGCGGCTTGATTGGTGCTCTACTGGTTTCAATAATATTTATGGGATATTTTGGTGTTAACTTTGCTAACTTCAAAAACGATGTAAACTCAGCTATAAGCGGTCTTAACTTGGAAAGTTCAAATAACTCAGCACCTGTTACTAAAACAGTGGTTCTAAATTCAGGTAACGATTCATTTGTTACAGATGTTGCTAAAAAAGTTGGACCAGCTGTTGTAGGTATCAAAAACAAAGGCACTGCATACAACTGGTGGACTGATGAGACACAAGAGGTTACAATTGGTGAGGGCTCAGGTGTTATTATAAGCAAAGATGGTTATATTGTTACAAATAACCATGTTGTATCAGGTGCACGCAGCATTTCAGTAATTCTATCGGGTGAAAAGGAAGTTCCAGCAACAATTGTTGGAACAGATGCACTCAGTGACATTGCAGTTATAAAGATTGATCAAAAATATGTAACATCTGTTGCACCACTTGGAGACTCTTCAAAGGTTAAGGTGGGTGAGTTTGTTGTTGCAATAGGGAATCCGTTAGGTCAGGAGTTTGCTGGTACTGTTACATTTGGTGTTGTAAGTGCTGTCAATAGAAAACTTGACGTGGGAAATGGTATACAGATACCCTTGATACAAACAGATGCGGCAATAAACCCCGGAAACAGTGGTGGAGCACTTGTAAATAGCAGTGGACAGGTAATAGGTATAAACACTGCTAAGATATCTCAAACAGGCGTTGAAGGAATGGGGTTTGCTATACCAATAAACTATGTAAAGCCAATTGTAAATGACTTGATTAAATACAAAAAAGTTTTAAGGCCAACAATAGGTATTTCTGTTATGGAGTACTACGACAGAGCTGGAAATATTGTAGGTTTATATATCTCTAAAGTATATTCAGGCACTGGTGCAGCAAAGGCGGGACTAAAAGAAGGAGATTTAATTCTCCAGATAGATGGTAAAAAGGTAACTACATTTTCAGATATTCAATCAATACTTTCTACTCATAAGATTGGAGATGTGATTACTATAAGGGTATTGCGTGATGGACAAACTAAAGATTTTAAAGTAACACTTGGTGCACCAATAAATACAAATGATTAACAATAAGTGTATAATAAATTGCCAAAAAAGAGACCATCACCAGAGGAAAGATGATGGTCTCTTTTTTTGTAAATAATCATTCCGAATATTATAAATAACTTTTTTAAATTTGTTCACAATTAATTATTGACACTACGGTAATTGCTTTGATAATATGTATTTGTAATGTCCAAACATTCGGATTTACAATTATAAAAATGTTCGAAGAAAGGTGGTATGATTTGTGTTAGAAAACTTATTTAAGCTGAAAGAAAGAAAGACTGATGTAAAAACAGAAGTAATAGCAGGTTTTACAACGTTTATAACAATGGCTTACATAATATTTGTCAACCCCACAATCCTCAGTACAACTGGTCTTGACAAGCAGGCAGTGTTTTTTGCAACATGTATTGGGGCTGCTGTCGGTACACTTATAATGGCACTCTATGCAAATCTTCCATTTGCTTTGGCACCGGGAATGGGGCTTAATGCATTTTTCACATATACAGTGTGCCTCCAGATGAAATACACTCCTCAACAAGCTCTTGCTGCAGTGTTTATATCAGGTATAATATTTGTTCTAATAACTGCTGTAGGTTTGCGACAAGCAATAGTGAAGTCAATTCCACAATCTTTAAAACATGCAATGACTGCAGGTATAGGACTGTTTATTGCTTTTATAGGGTTTATCAACAGTGGGATAGTGGTTATTGACCCAGGTTCGAAACTGCCAAAATTTGGTGATTTTACTGCAGCATTCAATTCTTTTACAAATAATCCTGATATAAACAAGAGTATAATAGCTTCACGTGGTGCACTTGTTGCTGTAATTGGACTTTTGATAATTGGAATTTTGATTGCAAGAAGAGTAAAAGGTGCAATAATAATTGGAATTATAATTACCACAATAATCAGCTTTCCACTGAAAATTGTTGACCTTTCAAAGTTTAAATTTAGTTTAGAAGCATTCAAGGTTTCTGCTTTCAACTTTGATTTTGCAGGACTGTTTTCTGCGCATAACCAAGGTGGAGGAATTGGAGCTGTACTTTTGAGCTTGTTTGCAATAATTTTGACATTTACACTCATTGACATGTTTGATAGTATTGGTACCTTTGTTGGACTTGCTGACAAAGCAGGTATGCTTGACGAAAAAGGTGATATTCCTAATATGGACAGAGCACTTATGTCAGATGCGATAGCTACAATTGTTGGAGCTATATTTGGTACCTCTACTGTAACAACCTATATCGAAAGTGCTGCAGGTATAGAGGAAGGTGGAAGAACTGGTCTTACTTCTCTTGTGACAGGACTTCTGTTTATCCTTGCACTGATTATTGCTCCGTTTATCGGGCTTGTTCCATCCCAGGCTACAGCTCCAGCACTTGTCGCTGTTGGTGTTATGATGATAAGCTCAATAAAGAAGATTGATTTTAACGACTTTGAAGAAGCTCTACCAGCATTTCTGACAATAGTGATAATGCCATTTACTTACAGTATTGCAAATGGTATTTCAGCTGGTATTATATTCTACGTTTTAGTCAAACTTTTAAGAGGAAAAGCAAAAGAGGTTCACCCAATTACTTATGTGCTTGCTATTCTGTTCATCTTAAGATTTATGGTCATCGCCCATTAGAAAAAAAAGGGGAGCAAAGATAATGCTCCCCTTTTAAAACTTAGAATTTTGAATAATTATACATTTTGAAATATCAATAATAAGAGTCTAATATTTGTCAACAGAACTTTAGGAGGTTTTATAATTATGAGTTATCAAATGAAAGGATTGTTATATGAGGGAAAGGCAAAAAAGATTTATGAGACAGACGTTGATGACATTGTTATAATTGAATATAAGGATGATGCAACTGCTTTTGATGGTACAAAAAGAGGTATAATTAATGAAAAAGGTATAGTAAACAACAAAATTTCAAACCATTTTTTCAAATTATTAGAATCTAAAGGTATTCCTACACATTTTATTGAGCAGATAGACGAAAGAAGGACAGCTGTAAAGAAAGTGGAGATAATTCCTGTAGAGGTCATTGTGAGAAATATTGCTGCAGGTTCACTTTGCAAAAGGCTTGGGCTTGAAGAAGGAACAGCCCTAAAAAGGCCAGTTTTAGAGTTTTGCTATAAAAATGATGCACTTCATGACCCTCAAATAAATGAGTATCATATCTTGGCTTTAGAACTTGCAACAGAAGAGGAAATTAACAAAGTTGTGGAATATTCGTTTAAAATCAATCAGATTCTGAGGGAGTATTTGAAAGAGGTAAATATTGATTTGATTGATTTTAAGCTGGAATTTGGAAGATACAAAGGCAGTATAATATTAGCCGATGAAATCTCACCAGATACATGTAGATTTTGGGATATGAACACAAAAGAGAAATTAGACAAGGATAGATTCAGAAGAGACCTTGGAAATGTTGAAGAGGCTTACAAAGAGGTTTTGAAAAGACTTGGGTTGTAAAATACAAGTTTTTTAAAGAAAGGAGATGCAATAAAAAGGTGCTTAAAGCAGAGATTTTTGTATATTTAAAGAAATCTATTTCAGATCCCCCAGGCATTGCTGTTTTGAACTCTTTAAAGAGTTTGGGATTTGAGAATGTTGAAAAGGTTAGGATGGGCAAGTATATAGTTGTATACTTAAATGAAAATGACATTGAAAAGGCAAAAGAAGAGGTAAAACTCATGTGCGAAAAGCTTCTATGTAATCCAGTAATGGAAGAGTATAAGTTTAATATTTCGGAGGAGTAGACAATGAAGTTTGGTGTTGTTGTCTTTCCTGGCTCAAATTGTGACAGTGACTGCTATCATGTTATCAAAGATGTAATAAATGAACATGTTGAATATATATGGCATGATTATAATGAAAAATTGGATTTTGACTGCATAATTCTGCCCGGTGGTTTTTCCTATGGAGATTATTTAAGAGCAGGGGCAATAGCACGGTTTTCAAAAGTGATGCCGAGAATAGAAGAATTTGCTCAAAATGGAGGTCTTGTTATAGGGATTTGCAATGGGTTTCAGATTTTGACAGAAAGTCATCTTTTGCCAGGTGCTCTAATCAGAAACAAAAACTTAAAATTTATATGTTCCGACCAGTATGTTAAAGTTGTTAACAACAAAACTCCGTTTACTAACCTTTATAAAGAAAATGAAGTAATAAACCTGCCAATTGCTCACGGTGAAGGGAATTATGTGGTAGATGAAGCTACTTTACAAGAAATGATAGAGAATGAACAAATAGTCCTACAGTACTGTGACAAAAATGGCAATGTAAATGAAGACACAAACCCAAATGGTTCCATTTTGAACATTGCAGGGATATGCAACAAGGAAAAGAATGTATTTGGACTCATGCCCCATCCAGAGAGAAGTAGTGAAAAGCTTTTGGGTTGTGAGGATGGGAAAAGAGTATTTTTGAGCATCATCAATTATCTGAGGTCGAGGTGAGATATTTTGAAAAAACACCTATATGAAGAGGTTGGGTTGACATATGAAGAATACAAAATGATTATAGATATTTTAGGAAGAGAACCAAATGAATTAGAACTTAATCTTTTTGGTGTTATGTGGTCTGAACACTGCGGATACAAAAATTCAAAGGCGCTTTTAAAACATCTTCCCACAAAAGGGGAGCATATTTTACAAGGACCAGGAGAAAATGCGGGTATTGTTGACATTGGTGATGGATATGCAGTGTGTTTTAAGGTTGAAAGCCACAATCATCCGTCAGCTGTTGAGCCATATGAAGGAGCAGCCACTGGTGTAGGGGGTATAATTCGTGATATATTCACAATGGGTGCAAGGCCAATTGCGCTTTTGGACTCACTAAAGTTTGGTAAACTTGAAGATAGTAGAACTAAGTACTTATTTGAAGGAGTTGTTTCAGGAATTGCAGGTTATGGTAATTGTGTAGGTATTCCAACAGTTGGTGGAGAGACAACTTTTGACCCCATCTATAAAAACAATATCCTTGTAAATGTTATGTGCGTTGGTATTATGAAAAAGGACAAAATTTTTAAAGGTGTTGCAGAGGGAGTTGGCAATTCTGTCTTTTATGTTGGGCATACAACAGGAAGAGATGGTATGGGTGGTGCTACATTCGCATCAACTGACCTTACACAGGAGTCAGAAGAAAGAAGGTCTGCTGTGCAAGTTGGCGACCCGTTTATGGAAAAGCTGCTGCTTGAGGCATGCTTAGAACTTTTCCAAACAGATGCTGTTGTTGGAATTCAAGACATGGGTGCAGCCGGTTTGACCTCATCTACATGTGAGACAGCTGCAAGAGCGGGAACAGGAATTGAAATAGATGTAGCGCTTGTTCCAAAAAGAGAAGAGGGTATGAACCCAATTGAGGTTATGCTTTCTGAGTCGCAAGAGAGAATGCTTGTTATTGTAAAAAAGGAAAAGGAAGAAGAAGTTTATAAGATATTTGAAAAATGGGGACTTCATGCTGTCAAGATAGGAAGAGTCACGGATGATGGGATGTTAAGAATCCTTGACAATGGAAATGTTGTTGCAGAGGTTCCTGCAAAAGCACTTGCCCATGCACCAGCTTATGTAAGAGAGACAAAAGAACCAGAGATTGTAAAAATATCCCAACAGTTTGACATTTATTCCCTTCCTCAGCCTCAAGATTTAAATGAGGCCATATTGAAGATGATTTCCAATCCAAACCTTGCAAGTAAGGAATATATTTATAGGCAGTACGATTACATGGTAAGAACTGATACAATTATAAGACCAGGGCATGATGCAAGTTTGTTGAGAGTCAAAGGTACTAAGAAAGGTATTGCTGTTACAATTGATAGCAACGGACGGTATTGCTATTTAAATCCTTATGAAGGAGTTCAGCTTGTTTTGGCAGAAAGCTATAGGAATATAGTAGCGGTAGGTGCAAAACCTCTTGCTATTACAGATGGGTTAAATTTTGGAAATCCACTCTATCCAGAAATTTACTACCAATTTGTAAAAACAATTGAAGGGTTAAGAGTTGCATGTGAATATTTTGGAACACCAGTTACAGGTGGAAATGTGTCTTTTTACAACCAATCTGAAGAAGGTGCGATTTATCCAACACCAGTAATTGGAATGGTAGGAGTTATTGAAGATGTTGAGAAGGCTGTAGACATATCCTTCAAGGAAGAGGGAGATGTCATTGCGATAATAGGCAGGACTTTAGATGATATAGGTGCGTCAGAGTATTTAAGTTTTTACCATGGAATTGTTTCTGGAAGAGTACCAAAGCTTGATTTAAAAAAACACAGAGAAACATGTGACAAGGTCTTAGAATGTATCAATCAAGGTTTATTTAAATCTGTTCATGATATCTCAGATGGTGGATTTGTAATTGCTCTTTTAGAAAGTGCTTTAAAAGGTAAAAAAGGTGCAGGGATTAAAGTAAATACTTCTTTGAGGGAAGACTTTTACCTATTTAGCGAGACACCAGGGCGATTCTTAGTGACATTTAAAGAAGAGAATCTTCCAAGGATAAGGGAAATTTTAAACGGTATTGAATTAGAAATAGTTGGTGAAGTAACAGAGAAGTTTGAAATACTTGGGCAAATAAATGACAAAAAACTAAAATTAGATTTGAATGAAGTTGAGAGGATATATCAGGAGGCAATACCATGTGTTTTAAAGAATTAGAAGAGTCCTTTAAAGACCACTGTGGTATATTTGGAATATACCGTACTGATAAAAAGCAAGATAGTGCCAAAATTACCTATTTTGGGCTATATGCTCTTCAGCATAGAGGTCAAGAAAGTAGCGGTATTGCTGTAAATGATTCAGGGAATATCATCTATCACAAAGACAATGGACTGGTTAATGAAGTATTTAATGAGGTGGTTTTAAACCACCTCAAAGGGCACTCAGCAATCGGTCATGTTCGATACTCAACAACAGGAAAAAGTAATAGAGAAAATGCTCAACCACTTGTTGTAAAATACAGAAAAGGCCATATGGCACTTGCTCACAATGGAAATTTAGTAAATGCACATATTATCAGAGAGGAACTTGAACAAGAAGGTGCTATTTTCCAAACTACCATTGATTCTGAAGTAATTGCCAATTTGATTTCACGAAACAGAATAAAGTCGGAGAATATAGAAGAGGCCATACTCAAAACAATGGATGAGATAAAAGGCGCGTATTCACTTTTGATATTGACGCCAAACAAACTGATTGCGGTAAGAGACCCATATGGGCTGCGGCCGCTTGTTATGGGCAAAATAAACAACAATATTTGTTTTGCGTCAGAAACATGTGCTTTAGATACAGTAGGCGCTGAGTATATAAGAGATGTGGAGCCAGGTGAAATAGTTAGTGTAACTAAGGATGGAATTAAGAGTATAAAATATGGGAAAAGTTTCAAACACTTGTGCGTATTTGAATTTATCTACTTTGCGAGAGCCGATTCGTATCTTGACGGTATTAGTGTTTATGAAATCAGAAAAAAACTTGGTAAACAGCTTTGTAGAGAATCTTATGTTGAGTGTGATATTGTAATTGGAGTTCCAGACTCAGGTACAACGGCTGCTATTGGCTATGCAGAGGAGGCAAAGATACCATTTTCAGAAGGATTTATAAAAAATAGGTATATAGGAAGGACATTTATTAAGCCTCAACAAAGCCAAAGAGAGATAGCTGTCAGGCTCAAGCTAAATCCACTAAAAAGCAATGTAGCTGGAAAGAGGGTTGTGCTAATTGATGACTCAATAGTTAGGGGCACAACCTCAAGGAAGATAATAAAAATGTTAAGAGACGCAGGTGCGCGTGAGGTACACCTTAGGATAAGCTCACCGCCTGTCCTCTTTCCATGTTACTATGGGATTGATACACCAGATAGGAATGAGCTAATTGCAGCAAACTACACTCCTCAGGAAATTGCCAAGATTTTAGGTGCTGATTCGCTCGAATATCTCAGTTTAGAAGGCCTAAATAGCGTATTTGACAATAAGCTGCAAAACTTTTGTACAGCTTGTTTTAGTGGTAAGTATGTTACCGAATTACCAGAGAATTTTAATAAATATATCTTCGAAGAGGGTGTTTGAAAATGACCACCTACAAGGATGCAGGTGTTAATATTGAAGAGGGTTATAAAGCAGTAAACCTTATAAAAAACATAGCAAAAGAGACATTTGATTCAAATGTTATAACTGATATTGGCTCATTTGGAAGTATGTATTTGTTAAATATAGAGAATTCAGATTATATCTTGGTTTCAGGAACAGATGGAGTAGGGACAAAGCTAAAGATTGCTTTTTACATGGACAAGCATGATACTGTTGGAATTGATTGTGTTGCAATGTGTGTGAATGATATCTTGTGCCACGGAGCAAAACCTCTTTTCTTTTTAGATTACATTGCTTGTGGTAAGCTGAAAAGTGAAAAGGTAGCAACCATAGTAAAAGGTGTTGCAGAGGGCTGCAAAATAGCAGGATGTTCACTTGTTGGTGGTGAGACTGCTGAAATGCCTGGTTTTTATCGGGAGGAAGAGTATGATTTAGCAGGTTTTGCAGTAGGTCTTGTGAAAAAAGATTTAGCAATTTGTGGTCAAGATGTAAAGGAAGGAGATATTCTAATTGGGCTTGCCTCAAGTGGTGTTCATAGTAACGGTTATTCGCTTGTGAGAAAGGTCTTTGGCATAGATGAGAATCCTAAAGTCCTTACAAAGGTTTCTGAAGAACTGGGTTTAAGCCTTGGTGAAGAGCTTTTAAAGCCGACGAGAATCTATGTAAAGCCGGTTTTAAAAGTGTTAGAAAAAGTAAAGGTGAAAGGAATTGCTCATATCACAGGCGGAGGATTTTTTGAAAACATACCAAGAGCTTTTCCAAAAGGGTTTGTGGCAGTAATTGAAAAAGGATCATGGGATATTTTGCCTATATTTAAGTTAATTCAGGAGTATGGTAAAGTTGATGAAAATGAAATGTTTTCCACATTCAATATGGGTATTGGCATGGTTTTAATAGTTTCTAAAGACGATGTTGAGACAGCGATAAAGATTTTAAAAGAAGAAAATATTAGTTCGTATATAATAGGTACAATTGAAAAAGGCGAAGGCGGAGTTGTTCTAAGATGAAGAAGTTAGCTGTGTTTGTATCAGGTTCAGGTTCTAATCTACAGGCAATTATAGATGCTATCAAAAATGGCGAGATTTGTGCACAAATCTCTTGTGTAATCTCAAATAAAAAGAATGCTTATGCACTTGAGAGGGCAAGACAAAACCGAATAGAAGCATATTATATCTCTAAAAAGGATTTTCCAAGTGAAATTGAATACGAAAAGTATCTTGTCAAATTTCTGAAGGAAAGGAAAGTTGATTACATTATCTTGGCAGGATTTTTGTATATTTTCTCAGAGTATTTTGTAGAAGAGTTCAAAAATCGTATTGTGAATATACATCCATCCCTTCTTCCTGCCTTTGGCGGCAAAGGAATGTATGGACTCAATGTCCACAAAAGTGTGATAGAATATGGAATGAAAGTGACAGGTGCTACAGTCCATTTTGTTGATTCTACTACAGACGGCGGACCCATAATATTGCAAAAGGCCATATATGTAAGAGATGATGACACCCCTGAAAGTTTGCAAAAAAGGGTTTTAGAAGAGGTGGAGTGGAAGATATACCCTGTAGCGATTAAACTTCTTTGTGAGGATAAAATAGAAGTCATTGGAAGAAAGGTTATTATTAAAGACAAAGAAATCTTAAAGAAGGTGGGAATTGAGACATGACTAAGAAAGCTATTATAAGTGTTTATAACAAAGATGGTATTTTGGAGTTTGCTAAAGAACTAAAAAATCTCGGATACGAAATTATTTCAACCGGCGGAACAATGAAGTATCTAAAAGAAAATGGCGTTGATGTAATAAATATAAGTGATGTTACAAATTTTCCAGAGATTTTAGACGGAAGAGTAAAGACACTTCACCCAAATATTCATGCAGGAATTCTTGCAATAAAGGACAACAGGGAGCATGTCAAGACATTAAACGAGCTAAACATATCACCAATTGACATGGTTGTTGTCAACCTCTATCCTTTCAAAGAGACCATTTTAAAAGAAAATGTGGCATTTGAAGATGTGATAGAAAATATTGACATTGGTGGTCCTACCATGCTTCGCGCTGCAGCCAAGAATTTCAAATATACAACTGTCATAATAGACCCTGCTGACTATGGACTTGTATTAAAAGAGATAAAGGAAAATGGTGATGTCTCATTTGATACAAGGTTTTATCTTGCAACAAAGGTATTTGAATACACTTCGTACTACGATTCTATGATTTTTAACTACTTCAGATTTGTAAGAAAAGATAATTCTTTCCCAAAGCAACTTACAGTTCCACTTGAGAAGGCTAAGCAACTAAGATATGGTGAGAATCCTCATCAGCAGGCAAGTTTTTATAAAATAACTTTGCCGTTTATTGAAAAGTCCAATATAGCAAATGCTGAGCAGCTTCATGGTAAGGATCTTTCGTATAACAATATTCTTGACAGTGATAGTGCTATTGAACTTTTAAAAGAGTTTGATGAGCCAACATGTGTTGCAATAAAACACAATAATCCCTGTGGTGTTGCATCAGGTGACAATATCTTTGAGGCATATAAGAAAGTATACAATAGCGACCCAGTGTCTATATTTGGGGGAATTGTAGCATTTAATAGGAAGGTAGATAGACAAACAGCTGAGGAGCTAAAAAAGATATTCCTTGAGATAGTGATTGCTCCTGACTTTGATGAAGATGCACTATCTTTGCTTTCTACAAAAAAAGAACTTCGGATATTGAAACTTCTAACTTTGGATAAAACTGATGTATATTATGATGTTAAGTCAGTAAATGGTGGAATGCTTGTGCAGGAAAAGGACAGGAAATTGCTCAATGAAGATTACCAAGTTGTAACAGAAAGAAGGCCAACAGAAAAGGAAATAGAAGACTTGATATTTGCCTGGAAGGTTGTAAAACATGTAAAGTCAAATGCAATAGTTATTGCAAAGGACAAAATGACATTGGGGATAGGTATGGGACAGACAAATAGAATCTGGGCTGTTGAACATGCAATCTCACGTTCAAGATTTGATTTGAATGGAGCAGTACTTGCGTCAGATGCTTTCTTCCCATTTTCTGATAGTGTTGAAGCAGCAGGCAAAGCGGGAATTACAGCTATTATTCAGCCTGGCGGGTCTATTAGAGATAAAGAGTCAATTGATGCTGCAAACAAATATAACATTGCTATGATATTTACGGGTATAAGGCATTTTAGGCACTAATTTTAGACACTAAAAAAGAGGTGTTTCAAAAGATGAGAATCCTGATTGTAGGAAATGGTGGGCGTGAACATGCCATCGCATGGAAGATTTATACTGAAGGTTACAAAGACGTGTTCTGTGCACCTGGAAATGCAGGGATTTGTGAAATTGCAACTTGTGTTGATATAAAGGTAAATAAATTTAGTAAGCTAAAAGACTTTTGCATAGAAAAAGAGATAGACTTTGTAATTGTCGGTCCGGACAATCCACTTGCAGACGGAATTGTTGATTATCTTGAATCGTTTGGAATAAAGACATTTGGTCCAACAAAAGATGCTGCAATGATAGAAAGTAGTAAGGTGTTCGCAAAAGACCTGATGAAAAAGTACGGTATAAAGACAGCAAGATACAATGTGTTCTACAGCTATGAAGAGGCTTTAACTTTTGTAAATCAAAACGACAAGTATCCTCTTGTAATAAAGGCAGATGGTCTTGCATTGGGCAAAGGAGTGATAATTGCTCAAGACAAACTTGAGGCTTTGAATGCCCTCAATCTTATGATGAAAGAAAAGGTATTTGGTAAAGCAGGAGAAAAGATTGTCATTGAAGACTATTTAAAAGGTGAAGAAATATCAGTTTTTGTAATCTCAGACGGTAAAGACATTGTGCCTTTGACAGTTGCACGAGACCATAAAAAAGCGTTTGACGGTGACAAAGGACCAAATACAGGTGGAATGGGAGCCTTTTCTCCATCAAGGCTTGTTGATAAAAAGCTTTTTGAAGACATCATTGAGAATATTATGCTAAAAGCGATATATGGAATGAGGAAAGAAGGGAGACCGTTTAAGGGTATTTTGTATGGAGGATTAATTCTGACAGAAGAAGGACCAATGGTTTTAGAGTTCAACTCCAGATTCGGTGACCCTGAAGCACAAGCTATTTTACCACTCATGAAAAGTGAACTTTTAGAGATTATGGTAAAAGCTACAGAAGGCAACTTGAAGGGCGTTGAGGCGAGGTTTTCAGATTACTATTCAATTTGTGTTGTGCTTGCTTCAAAAGGCTATCCAGAAAAGTACGAGACTGGTTTTGTTATTGAAGGACTTGAAAAGGTTGAAAGTGACACAGTGGTATTTCACGCCAACACAAAGATTGAGGATGGCAAGATAAAAACAGCAGGTGGCAGAGTACTAAACATTGTAAGAGTTGACAAGACGTTAAAAGATGCAAAAGCAAAGGTGTATGAGGAAATTAAGAAGATTAACTTTGGGAATATGTTTTACAGAACTGATATAGGTGATAAAGAAATTTTTTAAACCACCTGTTTAGGAAGGTTTGAAGTGAGGTATAAATAATTTGTCAAAAAATTTTTAAAAGTAAGGAGTGGAGGTCTAAATTGGATATTTGGGTTTGTACTATATGCGGCTATGAGTATGATCCACAAAAAGGTGATCCAGAAAACGGCATTCAACCAGGAACAAAGTTTGAAGACTTACCTGATGATTGGGTTTGTCCTATTTGTGGCGTTGGTAAGGATATGTTCGAGAAAAAATAAAAAAGCTTCTAAGACTTGTGCCCTAAGTCGTTTTAAAGTTTGATGACTTAGGGCATTTTTATGATGTATAATAGTTAATATAAACGGACAGAGGAACAAGGGAAAGAATGGTACTTGAAAATCACAGTTATATAGAAATTGATGGACAAATAAAAAGATTAGGGGAAAAACTTGAAAAGACCTCATATGAGTTTTTATTTTATCAAAACAATTTAAGTGTAAATATAAATTTCAACAAACCTACCCAAATAAATAACATAGCAGTGGCAGTAAATATAAAAGATTTTGAAGTCTTGTTCATGCCAAAACTTCAAAAAGGCCAAAATGGTCTTGTCTTTTCACATTCTAATTCCCAGATAGTAGTTTTGAAAAAGGGAAAGAAGTATTTTCTATTAAAAATCTCTGGGTCTTCAACTATAAACAATGTGTACTTTAGGTTTTGTACCAAAGTAAAAGATGGTTTTTTGTATATAGGATTTTTCAACTCATTTGCAATTGACGATGATATAACATACTTTTACTATCAAAATTTGTTGACATCTGTACCTGTTAAAGAAGGTTCAAAAATTAATATAAACATTGAGATTTTTGAAAGAAATTCACTAAATGAGTGTATTTTAAAATCAAATAATATTGTAAAGCATTGTGATATAAAATATGAAGTTCTCCAAAAACCATCTAAAAATTTATTTAAAGCAGTAGATATCGCCAAATACTCAGGAAATGACATTGCTAAAAAGTATAAAATGTCTGCTATAATACCGAGTAGAATATATAAGCTATTTTTTCTATATTTCCCCAAGAACCTAACTAATTTTTACTCTGTCTATACATCTACACTACAGACATCAAGTATGTATTATTTAAACCTTTTAAAAAGTTATAAGGTAGCAGCTAAGGACTTAGCTTATCTCAAAAAACAGATAGAAGAACTCATTTTAAACCAAAATGTTTACTATAACTTTTACCATAAAAATATTATGTTAACTGGATTGAGGACATATTATCAACTGCCTTATATTTTATTTTTGTATTTTCAGCTTTGCCTTTTGGGAGGAGAAGAGCCAGCTACACATTTACAAAGAATAATAGAAGAAATTGAATACAATATCGTAAGACCATATAAATTTTTTTCTGACAGAACTTTAATCAATATTGAGAACTTTGAAACGCGATTTGACAATCTTCTCTTTCCTCAAGAAACAATGACAATTTATATTTGTTATGAACTTTATAAAACGCTTTTTAAATATTATGAACGTTTGGATTATCAAAGAATAGCGGAGGATTTAAAAAGTCTGTTGATTTTGAATTATAATTTTAATGAGGGATACTTTTATATGAATAACTATTCATACAGAAAGGAAGACACAATTAAACTAACTGAAAGGGTAGATAAAAAATGAAATTGGTCATTTTTGATGGGAATAGTATTCTTTATAGGGCCTTTTTTGCCTTACCAGAATTGACAACGTCCAGTAATATTCCTACAAACGCTATATATGGTTTTTTAAATGTACTTTTAAAATACTTAGATTCAGAAAGGCCAGATTATGTAGCAGTAGCGTTTGACAAAAAAGGCAGAGCTGCACGAAAAAGTGAATATGAAGAGTACAAAGCCAATCGAAAGCCAATGCCAGATTCTCTACAAATACAGATACCTTATGTGAGAGAAATAATTAGCGCTCTTAACATTCCTATATTGGAATATGAAGGATATGAAGCTGATGACGTTATAGGCACACTTGTAAATAGACTCAAAAACCAGAATTTAGAGATTGTGATAATAACTGGAGACAGAGATACCCTTCAGCTACTTGATAAAAATGTAATTGTCAAGATAGTCACAACGAGGTTTGACAAAACAACTGAAGATTTGTATACTGTTGAAAATGTAAAAGAAAAATATGGTGTCTTTGCGCATCAAGTTGTTGACTACAAAGCTTTAGTGGGCGATGCATCAGACAACATCCCTGGTGTTAAGGGAATTGGGGGCAAAACGGCTATAAAGCTTTTAGAAGAATACCAGACCTTAGAGAATATATACCAAAATCTAAAAAACATCAAAGACTCTCTACGAGAAAAGTTAGAAGCAGGTAAAGATATGGCGTTTTTGTCAAAAAAGTTGGCAACTATTATATGCGATTTACCAATTGAAGTAACTCTTGAAGAGTTAAAAACAAGAGAATGGGATAAGAAAAAACTGTATCAAATTTTACTTCAGCTTGAGTTTAAAAGTTTCATAAAAAGACTTGGTTTTTCAGAGGAGATTGAGGAGATAAAACAAGCCGTTCAGCTTCCAAAATTTAATATGAAAAAACTATGTGATATCTCTGAAATAAAGGGCAAAGAAATTTATTTGTTATGCTCAGGTGATGAAAGACTTTTTTACATCTATGATCAACTCAGTTCCGCTGTCTTTACAACAGCTGACAAAGGAATTGTTGAAAAGCTACTAAAGGACCAAGGTATTCAAAAGGTTGTGTATGATTTAAAAAATATACTCCATAGAGTAGATTTTGGTGATACTTACCAGCTAAAAAATTGTAATGATGTCATGTTAGCTTCATATGTTTTAGACAGTACACGTAGTTCATACGACTTAGAAACATTATTTATTTCTTATCTCAACACTGATATAGCTATAATAAAAGAGAATAGATGGGCTGGTGCTACAATTTTATTAAGAAATCTTTGGGACGAGCTTTCGAAGCTCATTGATTTGAACTCATGCCAATACGTCTATGAAAATATAGAAATTCCTCTTGTTCCTATTTTATATGAGATGGAAAAAATCGGTTTTAAAGTTGACAAAAACACCTTGCAGGAGTATACAAAAGAGATTGAGAGCAAGCTTTTAAAGTTAGAAACACAGATTTATCAGATAGCAGGTGAGTGGTTTAACATAAACTCACCTAAACAACTCTCATATGTGTTGTTCGAAAAACTAAAACTTCCAGTTGTAAAAAAGACTAAAACAGGATATTCAACAGATGCCGAGGTGTTAGAAGAGCTATATGACAAACATGAGATAGTACCTCTTATCTTGGATTATAGAATGTATACGAAAATACTGACAACTTACTGTCAAGGCCTTATGCAAGCAATCAATCCTGTAACTGGAAGAGTACATTCTAATTTTATTCAAACAGGTACAGCAAC
>NZ_APGP01000029.1:0-5804 GCF_000404025.1 Caldicellulosiruptor sp. F32 | reverse complement strand
TTTTCACAAATTTAGGTTTGAAGTCTTCATACATTCCAAGCATGTCATAGCATACAAGCACCTGCCCATCGCAATAAGGGCCTGCACCAATGCCAATTATTGGTGCTTTCACACTTTCTTGAACCTGTTTTGCAACCATTGCAGGAACCTTTTCAAGCACAATTGCAAAAACACCCACCTCTTCAAGCTTTTTTGCATCTTCTATTAACTTTTTTGCTTCTTCTTCCTCTTTTGCACGAAGTTCATACCCACCAAATACATTTACAGACTGAGGAGTAAGTCCCAGGTGTCCCATAACAGGAATCTGAGCTTTAATCACAGCTTCTATCTTGTCAATAACGTCATCGCACCCTTCCATCTTAACTGCATATGCACCTGCTCTAATTAATCTTCCAGCGTTTTTTACAGCTTCCTCAGGTGTTGTATGATAGGACAAAAATGGCATATCTGCAACAACCATTGCGTACTTTGTTCCTCTTGCAACAGCCCTTACATGGTGTTCCACATCCTCCATAGTAACTGGAATTGTCGAATCATATCCAAGTATTACCATACCAAGTGAGTCGCCAACAAGCAAGATGTCTACCATACAACTGTCAAATAGTTTTGCAAAAGTGTAGTCATAAGCTGTGAGCATGGTGATTTTTTCGCCCTTTTGTTTTTTTTCGAATAGTGTCTTTGTTGTAACCTTGTTCATAGCTCAAATCCCACCTTTCGATTTAATAAAATCTTGCAATTTCTCGCAAGTATCAAATTGACCTCTTTCTCTTATGAGTTCCAACGTCAGTTTCAACAGTTCCAAAAATGTACTCTTTTGGCTATCTGGAAGTACCATATAATGTTTTTCCAAAGTTGAGATATCTCCTCTTGAAGCAGGGCCAGTTAAAGAATTCAATCTATCTTTTAAAAAGTTTTCTAATGAGGCCTTTGCAAGAGGACCTATCATTGAGAATATAATGTCGTCAGATAGTTTTAGATCTTTATAAATGCTGTATGAAAAATTTAAAAGTCCAATTAAATAGTTCGAAGCAATCGTTGCGGCAAGATGATATTTTACTTTATCTTCTTTTTTAAGCTCTATATATTTATTCCCCATTTTTTGAAGTATTATCTTACCAACTTCTTTCCCTTTTTCATCACCTTCCAAAGAAAACATTGCATTGCTTAACTTTTGAACATCTTCTATCTGACCCCTTAATGTCTGCACCGGGTGCAGAGAAAATTTTCCTCTGCAAGACACTTTTATTGCACTCGACAACAGTGCCCCAGAAAGATGAGCAAAAACTTTGTTTTTAGAAAGTTCTTGAGGAAGATTTTTAGAAACTTCTTCAATAGCAGAGTCAGATATGCTAAGAAAAATTACATCACATGATTCAATCAATTCTTCTACAGTTTGAAAAACTTTTGTATTTGTCAAATTGGCAGCTTCTTTTGCTTTTTCATATGTGCGATTGTAAAATCCTGTAACCTCAATGCCCTTGCTCATAAGATAAAAACACATAGAAACTCCTGCTCTTGATGCTCCATAAAAACCGATTTTCATAAAAATTACCTCCTAAAAAATTAAAAAAGGCAGAACAGAGTCTGCCTTTCTTTGCAAAATGTTATTAAAACGTAGAACAAAGCCCTTTAGCAGTCCCTGTTCTTTTAAAAATCAGGGCAGCTTTCTATTTAATTTTTTAAACAGAAGATAACCTAAATGGATATAGTATGGCTCGACATTCTTGTCGATGCCACCTTATATTAATTATACCACAATATCCGAAAAAAAATAGTGTTAGTTTTTTTGTTTAGAGGGTAAGAATAACTATGAAAAAATATTTAAAAAAGAGGTGTAATTGTTCGATGAAAAATCAAAAGATAATCGACATGTTAAATGAACAGCTGAACAAAGAATTGTTTTCTGCTTATTTTTACACAGCCATGGAAGCTTATTTTTCTTCTCAGAATTTAGATGGTTTTGCTCACTTTTTCATGGTTCAAACAAAAGAGGAATTAGACCATGCAAGACTGATTTTTAACTATATTAACAAAATTGGTGGAAGGGTTATTCTAAAGGAATTAAAACAGCCAAAAATAGATTACACATCACCTACAGAAGTATTTGAACTGGCACTTGCTCACGAACAGTTCATAACATCTTCTATTCATGAAATAGCAAAAACTGCTCTTGAAGAAAAGGATCTCACAACTCACAGCTTCTTGCAATGGTTTATAAATGAACAGGCAGAAGAAGAGGAGACAATGGACAAGATCTTGAGAAAACTAAAATTTATCAAAGAAGACCCAAGCGGACTTTTGTTTTTGGACAAAGAGCTTTCAACAAGAGTTTACGCACCACCTTCGATAATGCAAGCAGAGTAATAAATTAGTATTTGAATTTGTATTATTTTCTGCTATACTATTTGAGTAGAAAAATAATAACCTACACGAAGGTGACCTGTGATGCTTTACACATATATCTGCAATAGCTGTGAAGAAGTCTTTGAAGTTAAAGCATCTATATCAGAGATTTCAAATGGTCTTAAAGTAAGCTGTCCAAAATGTGCATCAGAGGATGTAAGAAGAGATTACTCTCGAATAAACTTTGGAACATCAGCAGGAAATGGTTCAAAAGGTGAGAGTTGTAGTACCTGTTCAGGTAATAGAGGCTGTTGCGGGAGTTAAAATTCAAAAAAGGTTATTGACAAAGTTGAGAGAGCTTTTTATAATATATATTGCAACGTGAGTGAGGTGCCGAGATGGTGGAATTGGCAGACACGCTACTTTGAGGGGGTAGTGGGCGTCAAGCCCGTGCGAGTTCGAGTCTCGCTCTCGGCACCAATTAAAAAAGCAAATAAGGCCCTGGGAAAAAGGGCTTTATTTTTTATGCAAAAATAAAAATGATAAAAATTGCGCGCCCATAGCTCAATTGGATAGAGCATCAGACTACGGATCTGAGGGTTGGGGGTTCGAGTCCTCCTGGGCGCGCCAGTTATTTTCAAGGGTTTTGAGAGAGAGGAAAATTTGCAAATACCATTTATTATAGACTCTGTCGTCAGTTGTCGCATATTCAAAAACTGTACAATTATGGTCAAAGCAAGTAACAACACAATCCTCATCGAAAATTTTACATTTATTTTGAAAGTTTGAGCTACAATTCTGTTGCTCTTTCTTACTTTTACTATGTAGAAGCAAATTTTCTTTATTTACTTTTCTACAGAATTAAGAAAAAAATCTCATCTTTTAGAGTCACTCCATTCTATAAAATGAAAGGCGGTATTCACTACAGCTGAAAACAAAAGCATTAGCGGATGTTTGGCTACATTGAATAATCTTCTCAAGATAGGGGAAGTGGAATAGAATTTTCTGCGAAGCCAATCATGACCTGCCTGAAGCTCTTCAGGTGTCATACGTGCTGGTTGATATGTTACATGTTCTCCATCATACAGTTCCCAATTATATGTAAGTATTCGCCCAGCCTGTTCCATTTCTTTGAAAAATTCTGTTCCAGGATATGGTGTGAGAATTTTAAAACTGACAAGATCCACTCCTATGTCCCTCAACATTTCAAATGTTTGAGGAAAAATAGAGGTATCTTCGTTATCAAATCCTGTTACCATTCCTGCTTCTACCAGAATCCCATGTTTATGAAAAGTAGAGATAACCCCTCGGTAACGTGCAACCTGATTTTGATATTTATTAGCTTCTTGAAGACTTGACTGAGATACAGACTCTATCCCAACAAACACCCCTTTGCACCCACTTTGTTGGGCAAGGCCAAGAAGCTCAGAATCATAAGCCATATTAATACTTGCCTATGCAATCCACCATTTTTTCAAGGGAATCATTGCTCGGAAGAGTTCTTGGGCGTACTCAGGATTACCGACTACATTGTCATCAGTGAAAAATATAATTTAGTTGGTGCATTCTTAATATCGGCAATTACTTCTTCTATAGGTTTGTGTCTCACCCCTCGGCCGTACATGTAACGTACCATACAGAAATTGCAAGCAAATGGACAGCCTCGTGATGTTTCCACAGCAGTTATTAGAAGGTACCTTTTGCCTTTAAGTAAATCTAAGCGAGGTGGAGGAAGATGCTCAAGAGAAGGTTTTGCTGGTGCTTGGTACACTCTCTTGAGTTGACCACGTCTGGCATCTTCAATTATCTGTCCAAAGATTTCTTCACATTCGCCTATGGCTACAGCATCTACATGCTGAAGAGTTTCTTTGGACATTAAGGTAGCATGAGACCTACCATGATAACAGGTATGCCTCGTCGTCAGAATTCAGTAGCAATCTCATAAGCTCTTGGTGCATGAGGTGTCTCTCCGGTAAGTCCTACAAGATCTACTGGTTCATCATAGGAAATATCCTCTATTTGGTCATCCACAATCTTGACTTCTATATTAGGTGGACACAATGCAGCCAGTCGAGGTAAGGTAAGAGCAAAGTTGAGAGTGGAAAAGTTAAGTATCCCTTTTTTCATCTGGCGCAACGCACGTCCTGCAGGAGCAATAAGAAGTAATCGCATTTTTCTTCATTTCCTTAAAATCTGGATATGAGTTAATAACCTTTAATCTTCTTTTTGGTTCTAAAAAGTTCAATTTTATTTTATCACAAATTTAAAAATGGGGTATTCAAAACTTGTCTGATTTAAATGTTGATTGAAAGGTCAAAATTATAAAGAATATTAGGAAATTTTACAACATTGCTAAAGATACTAATATGCAGCTAAACAAACAACGAACTTGTAATTTTGTTTCATTACTTAATAGATTACTCTGCGAAATGTTGAAAAAGTAAATAGCTTTTTCGTAAGTAATTCACAATAACTGACAATAAAAAGAAGAAATGCAGCTTTGAGACAAGTTTTCATAATAACAAAAAATGATAAAACTACATCATCAAGCTAAAGTTATGAAAATAAATGGTGGGGATAATAGGACTCGAACCTATGACCTCTTGCATGTGAAGCAAGCGCTCTAACCAACTGAGCTATATCCCCACCACTTAAGGTAACTATATTCCTTTTTTATTTTATTATACCACATGTCTTATAAGATGCAACACCAAGTGAAGATGAGGATAGTGTCAAGAATTTATAGGAAAATTTTTTATATAATGTATTTTCTTGAGGAATATAGAAAAAATGGAGTACATATTCTTAAAAAATGTAGTTACAATATATTACAGCTCTACAATATACGCTATGAAATGGAATCACAAAAATCTTGACAGGTCTCCTGCAAGCTTAAAAATTCTTTCACTTCTAAAAGTTTACTTTTCTACAGTACCTTGCTCTGGTTTTGTTACACACAGCTTGTCCTGTTGGTTCAAAATACTTTTCAAATGTACTCAAATCACTATTCATTTTAGTTGTGGTTCCTCGCTTTATTCTGCTGTGAAATAGTACTTGCATTTCTGCCTAATTTTCTTGCTATTTCTCTTATGCCCAGACTAACCTCTATCAGTTTTTCTATCGCTCCTCTTTCGAATCTACTTGTGTGTTTAAATTTCCTTCTCCTTTTGGTATTATTATCAATAGGGCATAATTTCAAATCTCCTGTTTATGTGTTTGGAATTTTCAACTAATATCATACGCAGTTTGAAGCTATGGCTTCAATATTTTTTTCACCTGTTGCATTTAATTTTACAACAAACAAATGGTTAGAGGAAAGAATAAAAGAAACTTTTTTTAAGAAATAAAAAAACAAAATTATTACTCTATATCACCATTCTAATTTTCTTTTTTCAGCCTCTTCATCTTCCCGTCTGGCTTCAAGCTCATAACTCTCCGCAATTCTTTTTAATATAGATGCC
>NZ_APGP01000028.1:0-689 GCF_000404025.1 Caldicellulosiruptor sp. F32 | reverse complement strand
TTTTGCCATACCTATTTTTTCAGCCCAATCTTTTCGATACATTATAGCCATTGGACCAGCTAAACTCCACTTATTATCTCCGCGGAATTTTGTCCATAGATAATCTTTGCCATTAATTCTGTAATAGTCCATAATCTTCATCTTTGCCCTTAAAGCCTTTAGATTCGGATATTTATCAAGCGACGGCAACGGTTTTAAAAGCCCTGCTGAAACCCAATTTTTGAACTGTTTCATTTTCCAAGGCCTTGCATCCCATTGCAACATATCTGGCATGTCACCAGCCGCCATCCATGTATTAACTTGTTGTTCCCAATTGTTCCAGTCCAATGCTTGGGGGTTAATCTTAACATTAAATTTGTTGCTAACATATTTCATAAATTCATCGTCATTAAAGGTCCCAAAAGATGCTACACTAAATTCGATTTTTGTTTTGTATTTACTACTTGCCGAAAAAAACAATTGAAGCTCCCAATAGAACCATCATAAAAATAATGACTACACAAATTGAAAATACTCGTTTAAACATCACTTCAAACCTCCCTCTTTTTATTTTTTTATATATTAGAGGGATATAAAATCCCTCTAATTGCTCCATACTAACCTTTCACAGCACCAATAATTATTCCTTTTACAAAGTAGCGCTGCACAAAAGGATAGACTAACATTACCGGTGTCATGACCACAAATAT